>NZ_JAYGHE010000043.1:57366-69764 GCF_034931145.1 Nostoc sp. UHCC 0252
TTCAAGGGATCTATAAATGCCTGAAACCCTTGCAGATACAACTTGTGTGTATACCGTAGCCTTTATAAGAGGAGGGTCAGGGAGGGGTAATTCAATAACCTAAGTGTATACCGTAGCCGACTCAGAGAGGGATAGACTTGAACTTTAATTCAAAACAGGCAGTGGTTCCGTGAACTAACGAGAGTAAGGGTTATTGAAGGTTTCCCAAGCAGCAGTAGCCGCCTTTTGCAGGCGAAAGCTGAAGTCTACGAAGTCTTTCATCATTAAGTGCCAGTTTCTCTCAGCTTCATCCTGAATTATCGCCCAAGAGTCCTCTAAGCGATCGCGTTCCCTCACTTTTCTGCCTTCAATCAATTCTCGTGCTTGTCGCACAGCTTTTAAATAGGTTTCACGTGTGAGAGTCCCTGTTGATTCTGCTTGGCTGCGTCTTTCTAGTGCCTCAATCAGCGCTTTAGTTTCGCGCTTCACTTCATCACTTTCGCCAGCCATTTCAGTTTCTACTAATTTATCGGTTTGAGGACTAACTTCTAAAATTATTATGGATTCTGTAGATTCAATTACTGGTGTTCCAAAGGATTCGATATTGTTACCATTCATAATTAAAACATCCTTAATTGCAAAGTTTACTTTTAGATGAAAACTCCATTATCTGTATAGTGATAATCATTAGTCATTTTTAATTTTCCAAATGACTAATGACTAATAACCAATGACTAATAAACTTTTGTTGGTAGTTTTTGCTCTAATTTCAGCAGTGCTGCAACTCTCGCCTCTGTAGCAGGATGGCTGGAGAACAAGTTACCCATAAATTGCCCAGAGATAGAATTGATGATTAGTAAAGGCTCATAAGCTGGATTTGCATTTAAAGGCATCTGTCTTGCTGAGGCTTCTAACCGTTGTAATGCCCTGGCTAAGGCCCGGGGATTACCAGTTAATTTAGCAGAACCGGCATCAGCAGAAAATTCTCGTGTGCGCGAAATTGCTAGCTGAATAATTGTTGCAGCCACTGGCGCAAGCATTACTGTTAACAAAACTCCCAAAGGATTACCACCTCTGTTGTCATCTCGTGAACCACCGCCAAACCATAAGCTATAACTCACCATTTGCGCTAAGAATGAGATAGCACCAGCCACAGTAGCAGCAACAGCTTGTGTGAGGGTGTCACGATTAATAATGTGGGTCAGTTCATGGGCAATAACGCCTTCGAGTTCATCGTCTGGTAAGATATTCAAAATGCCTTCGGTGACAGCCACAGCCGCGTGTTCGGGATCGCGTCCGGTAGCAAAGGCGTTAGCTCCCTGGCTCGGAACAATGTAAACTTTGGGCATGGGGATGTTAGCGCGATCGCTTAATCTCTGCACCATCCGATAAAGCCCCGGTGCTTCCCCTTGACTGACTGGTTGGGCATTGTACACTGCCAGCGCAATCTTATCTGATTGATACCAGGACAACAGGTTTGTTACTCCTGCCAAGCCAATTCCGATTATCAGACCACTTGTACCGCCAATTATCCAGTAACTTATTGCAATCAAAAGTCCACTTAATGCGGCGAGCATTGCAGCCGTTTTCAGTTGATTTGTCATATTTCCGTCCTGCTAATGCTGTATAAATTTCCTAAAAAACAGCACTACTGTAAGCTACATTTTGATTGTATCTAGTTAAATGTAGATATTTGGTACAGAAAAAACCTCAAAGAAAAGTACGGTTTTCTTACTTACTATCAAAACTGATTTAGTTTACTTTTGATGCCAACTCTAAAAATAGTTAAATTGATAAATAACAAAAATACATCTATCTAGGGAAATAATTTATTCATACAGACAAAAAATGTAAGTGCGATGCCTACGGCTGGCTACGCCTACAGAAAGCACCCCGAATGTGCATAAACATAAGCTGTCATTGCAAGCATAATCAAATGGAGCGATCGCGCAGCGTCTCCTGGAGTTGCGATCGCTTCATTCCGCTTTGCTTCACTATCTTGGTATTGCAAAATTGGGATGCTCATACGCCTACGCCATTAATGAAATGCGCGGGCGATAGTCTCAGCCGCCGTGCGTCTACGATAAATTTTACAACTCAAATATGATTGCTACATATAGCAAATACATGAGTGTTACTAACTTATCTATTCATCCTTAAATCCAAGAATTTTTGTGAATATTCAAATAACATCTAAAGATTTTTGATATTAGTTCTCTAGATAGATCAGTAATTTTGTAGCCAAACTTTATCATGAAATAGTCAAAAACAAACAAAGCAGATTCTTACAGAGGAGAAGAAATTCAATGGGTAACATTATTGCTTGGCTGGTTTTGGGTTTAATTGCAGGTGCGTTAGCTAAATTATTTTATCCAGGAACCCAAGGTGGCGGTATTCTCTCCACAATCATCTTAGGAATACTTGGAGCCGTAGTTGGTGGCTATTTGGGTCAAATTGTACTGGGAAGTGGTTCAGCCGCCGCCGCATCTGCCGGAGCTTTATCCCTTGGAAGCATATTGTTTGCTGTTCTAGGTGCTATGCTACTGATTTTCCTTTGGGGCTTACTGACTCGTCGAGCAGTGTAATTATCTCAAATTAGCTGATAGTTTTGGGAATCATTTCTAGCTGTAATCAACCAATAAAATGACATTAGAAAAAGAGCGAATAACTATAGGAGTTTTCGCTAGATGTTCCGATGCAAAGTTGGCACTTCAGGAACTAAAAGCTTCTAATTTCCCAATGCATCAAGTTTCTGTAATTGCCCAGAATGCAGAAGGACAAAGTGATATTGCTGGTGCTGAAGTCAAAGAGCGCACTAGCAATATATCTGCATCAGAGGTTGCCGAAGGCTTTAATGGTGAAGTTTTAGGTGATTTTAGTGGCTTATTAGTGGGTCTAGTGATCTGGTTAATTCCTGATATAGGCGAAGTCATGCTAGCTGGACTAAAGGCAACAGCGATCGCTTCTACTTTAGCAGATGGTCTATCTAGTTTCTTCCTAAGTTTGGGAATCTCTAAAGAACAAGCACAGAGTTACAGCAATCTTGTCTGTAAAGGTTACTATTTGCTAATAGTAACTGGCATAGACATAGAAATTCATCTTGCTCAGAGGATTTTTAATCGTCGTGATATTCAACAACGGGGTGCTGATGAGCCATATTTAACTCCTAATAGTCGTTATAAACACGCTGTTAGTGTTTTCTACACGCGCAAAGATGCACAAAAAGCACTTACGGAACTGAGAACTGCTGGCTTTCCGATGAGCCAAGTATCCATAATTACTAAAAATGCAAACAGCCTAAGTGATATTTTTGAAATCGACATTAGGAGTTGTCAAGATAACTACACTACTTTAGGAATTCCTGATGATGTAGCCAGATATTACGAACGTCAGGTATCCCTGGGTTATTATCTAATAGTTATAAAAGGCACTGATATCTACATAGCAGGCGCAAGAGCCATTTTAGAGAGTAACAAGAGCCAGTATTTTGGTATATATAGCCAATCTAAAGTTGATGCGGCTAAAAGCGATCGCCAGATAACTAGAAATTTCTAGTTAAATATTCAGTTAAGCTCAAGAGCCTTGACGACATCAAGTAATTGTGTATATTCTTCTTGAGAATTTAGAAAAAAGCGTGGTAATTGCTATATAAATTACATCTCGGTACAAATATATATTGCCCTTTTAAACCCTAATTTTCCATTGTGATGCCTAAAGTCACCATTAATAGGTATCACAGGGAAATATTAAATAGTAGTTAAAATACTTAGATGCAATTTATGCAAAATTATACATACTAAGTGTATACAAATTGCCCTGAGAAAAAAAATTATGGGTTTGGGTATTGTTTATGTAAGCCCTAATTAATATCCTACAGGTTTTTTTCTTCATAAAAGCAATGATGTCAATATTAAACCTAAGCGACAATAGAGTAGTCTTCGGGTAAAATAATATCTGCTTCAAATAGTAAAATAGTAGTTTCATAGCCAATCCTACCCATTTCTGGTTCTGAACCCATTTCCATTTCTACAAGGTACGACCAATTTCCAGAGTTAGGATGAGATTGTATTATGGTTCCCAATCCGCCAATAAATTCTACCTGTTGCCCTTTGCCGAATTTAGGTCTTGCTTGGTCAATTGCTGCAATCATAAAAACCACCATTGTTTAGTAAAGTCATGTAGTGGGCGACTTATTTTTGGAACCCCTCTCCATTCCTCTCCCCGAAGCGGAGAGAGGCTTTAATTCTTGCTCCCCTTCCCTTGTCGGGAAGGGATTGGGGGTTAGGTCTGAGATAAAATAAAGTTGCATACGGCGTAAAGTCCGATGTATTTAAATTTATAATCTAAAAACAAGTAGTTAATTATCCCCCACAAGATTCAATTACAAAATTACGTAGTTGTTTCTTTTGAAGGAAGTCACATTATCCAAAGATTTAATGACTTTTAAATTATAGAAATATCAAATACAGGAAAAGTCTTTATTTATTCATTTAAAATTACGTTACCTTCTTGACTATATTAAAATGCAACTGATAATGTTGAGCTTGCCAATAATTAGGTAGATTCCAACAAAACTAAATATTTGACATTTATGTTGAATAGCTAAAACAAAATTAGAACAGAAATAATTTGAATACCTGCCTAGAATAATGTTGAACCGTTTGAAGATTGGAACCAAGATTGGAGTAAGTTTTGCCCTAAGTTTAGCAACTCTGGCCACCATTGGTCTAATCTCCTACCAAAGCACCAACGAGTTAATTCAAACTTCGCGCAAAGAAACCCATACTTACCAGGTGCTAAGTCAGCTTGAAGAACTAAACTTACAACTGACAAATGCTGAAACTGGTCAACGCGGTTACATTATTACTGGAGAACAGCGCTATTTAGAACCCTATAACTCTGCCGTTGGATTACTCAATCAAAGAGTTAAGGAACTTCAGAGATTAACATTAGATAATCCCAACCAACAAAATCGACTTGATATTTTGCAGCCACTACTAATCGAGAGAATGGCTGTAATGAAAGATGTCATTGAGTTACGAGAAAGCCAAGGCGTGGAACCTGCTCAGAGAGCCGTCCTGACAGATCAGGGTAAGCAGGTGATGGATCAGATTCAAAAAGTTATCCAGGCGATGAAAACTGAGGAGAATGCACTGCTAAAACAGCGCTCTGAGAGAGCAAGAGTCGCTGCCCAGCAAACGATCGCTACTATTATCTATAGTATTCCCTTCTTTTCTTTAGTCTTAGCTTTGATCGGATTCGCCCTGACCAGACATATCTCAGCCCCTCTGAAGCAAGTTTCTGGTTTAGCAGAAAAAATGGCGGATGGAGATTTATCGGTGAGTTTACCAGATAGCGATCGCCTGGATGAAATTGGCGTGTTGACTCGCACCTTCAATCAGATGATCGTTAATCTGCGAAGCACAACTCAAAGAAATGATGAGCAAAACTGGCTAAAATCTAACTTAGCTGAATTTACCCAAATGCTCCAAGGGCAGCGTAATTTGGAAAATGCAACTAGCTTAATATTGTCAAATTTAGCACCGCTAGTTGGGGCATCGCAGGGCGTTTTTTATGCGATGACGTCTATAGACGACCAGCCAGTGCTGAAATTGTTGAGTAGTTATGCTTATAAAGAGCGAAAAAACCTAGCAAATCAGTTTCGTTTGGGTGAAGGATTAGTAGGACAATGTGCCCTAGAAAAACAAAGAATCCTCCTCACAAAAGTTCCTAGTGACTATATCCGCATCAGTTCCGGTTTGGGAGAAGCACCACCATTAAATATTATTGTCTTGCCTATAGTTTTTGAGACGGAGGTAAGTGCCGTAATTGAACTTGCCTCTTTTAGCCATTTCAGCCATTTGCATCTGACATTTTTAGAGCAATTAAGTCAAAATCTGGGTGTATTTTTAAATAACATCGCTTCACAATTACAAACCCAGCAACTACTTGAAGAGTCTATTGCCTTAACAGAAGAACTGCAAACACAACAAGAAGAACTACGGCAGAGCAATCAACGCCTAGAAGAACAGGCGCACGAGTTAGAAGAATCACAATTTCTTGTCAAGCAGTCTAATGAAGAACTACAACAACTAAATGAAGAACTAGAAGAAAAAGCAGAACTGTTAGAAGTTCAAAATCGGGAAGTTGCTCGCAAGAACCAGGAAGTTGAGCGTGCAAGGCAGTCTTTTGAAGAAAAAGCTGAACAGCTGGCTTTATCTTCCAAATATAAGTCAGAATTTCTTGCGAATATGTCCCACGAACTACGGACACCGCTCAATAGCTTGTTAATTCTAGCAAGACTGTTATCAGATAATTCTCTTAACAACTTGACCGACAAACAAGTAGAGTACAGCCGGACTATTTACTCGGCTGGCACTGATTTGCTGGAATTGATCAATGACATTTTAGATTTGGCAAAAATTGAGTCGGGTACTATGTCGCTCAATATTGAGCAAATTACTTTTGCAGATTTAGAGATATCTTTAGAGCAGACTTTTCGGCAATTGGCCCATAACAAAGAACTCAGTTTTAGTATTGAATTAGATGATAAGTTACCCCCGACAATTTATAACGACTCCAAACGTCTGCAACAAGTGCTGAAAAATCTCCTCGCTAACGCTTTTAAGTTTACTGAACAAGGAAGCGTGAACTTGAAAATTAGTATGTCTTCCGACGCAGCCGAAGTTGATAATCCAATGATTGCTTTTGCAGTTAGCGACACAGGTGTAGGTATTCCCCCTGAAAAACAGAAGATTATTTTCGAGGCATTTCAGCAGGCAGATGGCACAACCAGCCGTAAGTACGGCGGGACTGGCTTAGGTTTGTCCATCAGCCGCGAATTGGCTCAACTGTTGGGAGGGAGAATTGAACTAGTCAGCCAACCAGAGCAGGGCAGCATCTTCACTCTCTATTTGCCCAGGCGACAGGAAAAAAATAGTAAAAATCCTTTTACACTCACTCAGCCAACTACTATCCGCAAACCATTAGCTATAAAAGAAGTGCCTCTGATAGAAAAAGAGACTGTAACTGCGGATACGTCTCCAACAGCGAAAGTACTTAATACCTTGGCCCAGGAAATTCCTGATGACCGGGAAATAATTAAACCGGGCGATCGCGTTTTACTAATTATCGAAGATGACGATAAATTTGCCCGCATCTTACTAGATATGGCTCGTCAGCAGGGCTTTAAGACCATTGTTGCTTTACACAGCAAACAAGGTCTAGCACTCGCACAACAGTTTAAGCCCAATGCAATTATGCTCGATATCCACATGCCAGAAATGGATGGTTGGACGGTGCTGGATCGTCTGAAGCATAAACCCGATACCAGACATATACCAGTACATATACTTTCTGTGGATGAAAGACAGCAACGGGGATTACAGCTAGGAGCGATTACTTACCTACAAAAACCTGTTTCTCCAGAAGCGCTAACTCAGGTATTGACTGATATTAAAGGCTTTATTGAGCGTCAAGTAAGAAATCTCCTGATCGTAGAAGACGATCCCGTACAAGCCCAAAGTATTATCGAACTGATTGGTAATGGTGATGTCCACAGTACAGCAGTGGGTACGGGAGCAGAAGCCTTATCGATTTTGCGATCGCACCACTTTGATTGCATGGTACTGGATCTTGGCCTGCCCGATATGAGCGGGTTTGCACTAATTGAGCAAATCAAGCAAGAACCGAAACTGTTGAAACTGCCGATTATTGTTTACACCGGCAAAGAACTCAGCCGACAAGAAGAAACCCAACTGCGGGGACTAGCAGAGACAATTATTATTAAAAATGTGCGATCGCCAGAGCGGTTATTAGACGAAACTGCTCTATTTTTGCATCGGGTGCAAGCAAATTTGCCCCAACCAAAGCGGCAAATGCTAGAACAACTACACCACAACGACCCGGTGCTAGCTAATCGGACGATTTTGATTGTAGATGATGACCTCCGAAATATTTTTGCTCTCACCAGCTTTTTAGAAAGCTATCAAATGCAAGTGCTGTTTGCCGAAAATGGCAGAGATGGCATAGAAATGCTGCAAACTAATCCTGACATTAATATAGTATTGATGGATATCATGATGCCAGAAATGGATGGTTACGAAACTACCCGCGCCATCCGTCAGCAACAACAGTTCCGTTCCCTACCAATAATTGCTTTAACAGCCAAAGCCATGCCAGGCGATCGCGAAAAATGCATTGAAGCTGGAGCTTCTGACTATATCACCAAGCCTGTAGATACTGAGCAACTGCTTTCACTACTCCGAGTTTGGCTCTATAGGTAGGGAATTGGGAATTGGGAATTGAGAATTGGGAATGGGAGAGAAAAAGTTTTTTGTAATCTCAGTACAAAAATTTTAGGTATTTAAAAACCCACACTGTAACCAATTAAAAAGTACAGGGTGGGTAATTGATGCCTATAATTATGAATGGCAATTTAGCGGAACATACTACTAACTGAAGTATCTTCATGAATCCGCCAGATGGTTTCCCCTAAAAGATTAGCCACCGACAGCACCACTAGTTGGGAAAAACGATTGGCTTCTGGTATGGGGATCGTATTAGTAACAATGACTTCCTCAAATAAGCCACTGGATAATCGCTCCATCGCTGGCGGAGAGAATACTGCATGAGTCGCACAGGCGTATACCTGACGCGCTCCTTCTTCACGCAGTAATCGCGCTCCTTCTGCGATCGTGCCGCCCGTGTCGATCATGTCATCTACCAATACTGCTGTTTTACCTTTAACATCGCCGATGACATTTAACACTTCTGCAACATTATGTGCCTGACGACGTTTATCAATAATCGCCAGTGGTGCATCATTCAGTTTTTTTGCAAATGCTCTGGCCCTTGCTACACCGCCAACATCGGGAGAAACAACCACCAGGTCGGGAAGTTCTTTGCTAGCTAGATAATCCAGCAATACTGGCGAACCGTAAACATGATCAAAAGGGATATCGAAGTAACCTTGAATTTGCGCCGAGTGCAAATCCATTGCTAGAACGCGGTTGGCTCCTGCTTCGGTGATTAAGTTAGCAACCAACTTGGCGGTGATTGACTCTCGTCCTGCCGTTTTGCGATCGGCACGAGCATAGCCATAGTAGGGAATTACTGCCGTCACCTGTCGCGCAGAAGCTCGACGACAGGCATCAACCATAATCAATAATTCCATCAAATGATCGTTTACGGGTTGACAACATGGCTGGATTAAATAGACATCACAACCCCGAATTGATTCTTGGATTTGAACGTAAAGTTCTCCATCCGCAAATCTTTTGCGAATCATTGGCCCCAAGTCCATGCCCAGATAACGAGCAACTTCTTGAGACAGTTGGATATTGGCAGAGCCAGAAAACAGCCGCAGGCGATGATTATCAGTCAGTCCTGTTGCAGACGGTTGCACTTTGAAAGTCGCAGAACTGAGCACAGCAGATCCTCTATGTGCATTCATAGCAATATTATCATTAGAGATTTAATAGATTTAACCGAGAAATTGCCTAAAAAAACATTTGTGAGTTTTATTGAAGCTTCCATACAAAATTTAAACATTTCCCCATAAAATTATCATTCTCTAACTGTAGAATTTTCTTGGTAAACAAACTACTAATAGCTTAACGAAAATCAAGTCCGTTCACTAGGTCTATAGTTTAAGCCTTGAAATATATCTTTTTTTGTTTTTCATAAATAAGTTTAGCGTTCACTGAGCGCGCTGAACTAGGGCTTTAAACCCTGTGGCAGTTAAAGCTTGGTGGCAAGGTAAATGGCTTGTCCTGTGCTTACTTGGCTTTGTAGCAACCGACTTTATTATTACCATCACCCTGTCGGCTGCTGATGCTACAGCCCGTATTATCGAAAATTCCCTTACCCCAAATTGGTTTCACGGCCAGGCAATCGCAATTACCCTACTATACTGCTTTACATTCGTGACCAAACAGGTAAGATTCCTCATGCCTGCTTTCGGCTGGGTTGAGGGCAACCCCATACAAGACTTACTGCGTTTTATCTTATTTGGAGAAGGCGACATTGCTGTGGTAACTCGTGAAGTACTCCATAGGGTTGAAAAGAATCCTCATAAACTCCTAGCGTTCATGTTGGTGGTTAAGTATCATAAATAATTGAGCCGCCCAAGGAAAAACTTAATATTAACAGGCGCTTTTTTCTATTTCTTTCTTGTGAATTTATATATCTTTATATAATTCCAATTATTTTCACCTTGCAATTTATATAAATCATTCATTTCTACTTTAAAAACATCATTGAATTTCCAATAAAAGTCCCGGTTAAGTATGACATAAACTGTATCTGCATTTTGGGTTGCTGTATTAACTTTTTCTCCAATATTTTTCCCTTTCATAGCTTCTATAATATGAACTGGTAAATAAATGGTTGATGAATCTCCGTAATATTGGAATAATGTAGGCTGTCCAAATAACAATACAGATTTTGCAGACTCATTTCGATTTTTTATTAGGTAGCGAACAGCTGAACGGTAGTCATCTTTTGCATGAGCTGGATTGAAATAGTATTGCCAATTTGAATAAAGATTCATTAATAGCAAAGAAACAGTAGCTAACTTTGGAAGCTGAGAAGTTAAAGAAAGTTTATTCTTGGGCTGGTAATTATGTAAAAAAGCTGATGGGATCAGAATGAAAATTGGTATGCATAGAAAAAAAGAGTGCCTTGGTAGCAAATTAATTTTAGTCCCCAGGGCAAAAATAAAAAGTAGTAAAAATGATACTACAAAAAGTGATGAGAAAAAGTAATCGGACTGTTGATACCTTTTTTTCTTACGCTGTTTTAATAAACTTCTTACTAAAGCTATAGAGATAACAGTAATGACGAGAATAAATATTAATAAATGAGGCCAGTAGCCAAGTAAAACATTTATCTTTTCCTGATCGCGTAGTTTTTCTAATGGTGGCCCATAAGATGTCCCGACTAATATACCGTAGATCACAAACATAATGTTTGTAATTATAGGTAATCCGGCACGAGTTACTGTAGTTGCTGTTGGATCAGATGCAGCAGGTGAAGACAAGTAGAACCAAAGCATTGGGGAGGAAAAAACTATTGGAGGTATCCACCATCTGATCAATTCTTTTAAGTTTCTATAAACAATTGCATGAGATAAAAAAATAGCTGAACTAAATATAACCGTCAAAATACTGCCAAAACTTCCTATGGCAGTAAAAACACCAAAAAGCAATTGTGGAATAATTTTATTTCTCTTGTCTACAGTGATTGCATAACTAAAGAAATATATTTGAAGTAAAGTTATAAATATTAATAATGCATAAGGTCTGGCATCTTGGCTGTAGAATATGCTAAAAGAACTAACTGCTAAGATCATTGACGACCATAAGGCATGTTTTTTTCCATAAACACGTAAACTAGTAAAAAATATGGTGATTACTGAGCCTACTCCTAGCAGAGATGAGAGCGATCTAAGTGCAAATTCACTATCTCCAAAAACCGCACGCCAATAGAATAAAACCAAATAATAAAGCGGTTGGTATTTGTCACCAGCTTCTATAGTTATAATTTTGAAAAAATTTTCTTGAACGCTTGCACCATCAGATAGTTCTAAGCTCCAGCCTTCGTCAAACCAAAGACTTTGATTTTGCAACAAAAAGAAACGCAAAAATATGCTAATTGTAATAATAATAAAAACAATAAAATAATATTTTGACTGCTTCATAAAAAACTCCAAAACACTGATACATCAAATATGCAACTTTCTAATCATCAAAATTCCACCCTATAGTTGAATAAGAGATTGTTATTATTGTCTCTATGCTGGGGTGGGACGAATGTTATCTATGGAAGACTTTATCACAGGAAGGAGTATTTTGTTATGTGATGATCTACTTACTACACTAAACCTTTAAAATTTCTAGCAGATGAGTAGGTGTATTAGCATGAGTGAAACTATAGAAACGATTTTCAGCAAAATTATTCGTCGGGAAATTCCGGCTGATATTATTTATGAGGATAATTTGGTCTTAGCATTCAAAGACATCCATCCTCAAGCACCCGTTCATATCCTCGTTATTCCCAAAAAACCCATTCCCACCTTAGCTGATGCTGAATCTCAAGATCATGCTCTGTTGGGGCATCTTTTGTTAACTGTCAAACGTGTTGCAGAAGAAGCTGGATTGAAAAACGGTTATCGAGTTGTCATCAACACTGGTGATGATGGTGGTCAAACAGTCCACCACTTACATCTGCATATTTTGGGAGGACGGCAGTTGGACTGGCCCCCTGGTTAATAAAAGTCGATGAATTGCGTCTGGAGACACAATTCATCACTAAAAAAAATCACTCTCATAATTAATATATATGTAATATTTCTTTACAAATTTCAATTTTGCTTCTAATGTAATAAACATGGATAAGCAAATCTGCTTATCGAAATT
>NZ_JAYGHE010000044.1:0-68639 GCF_034931145.1 Nostoc sp. UHCC 0252
TTAACCAGCATATCTGTTGAAGCTTGGGGTAAATCGTAGTCATAGACAATATGAGGGAAGTAGTCTTTATTGTCTCCACTGCCATAAAAGGGAGTTGCTGAAAAATCAATCTGCTGAAAAACTCGGTATGGTGCTGATTCATGACGTTCTTGTTGGCATTGCTTTAAGAAAGTCATAAACCGTCGCCAGATTAGCTCCTCATCTTTTCCTGTGTCAGAATTAGGTTTTTTGGTAGCGTGGACGTGGTGAGCCTCATCATTAAGAACGCAGATATCAGGATATTCAGTCAGTAAGTCTGCAATAATTTCTGCTTTGGGAATTTCCTCACGTTCCCCCATAAATTCTTCCCACAGTGACGGTTTATCCTTGGCAAACCGGAACTGCTGCCAGTTCGTCACCATTAAAAACGGGCCATCGGTGAGAGTAAGATTTTCTCGAAAGTCATCGGGGGTATATAGCTCATAGTAAAAGCGATCGCGCCATCGCGTACCAGGAGGAACGAATAAGGGCTGACTTAGGTCAAATTCAAGAGACACTAAAATTCGTTTCTGTACTTCCCGTCCAGGGGTGACAATCAAAAAACGGCTGGTAAATAAACCAGGACGTTCATCGTTTAGAGCATTGAAGTAGTGCCAGACTATGAGCGCATTTAACACCCAAGTTTTACCACTACCCGTTGCCATTTTTAAGCAGTATTTGGGGAAGCTAATCGGGTTTAGTTCATCCTGCAAAACCTTTGAGCGAGTAACTGCTTGAACTGTGGGATTTTCGGAAGCAAAATTCTCATACAGCTGATACGGGTTTTCAATCCCTAAAATTTCATGGCAGTAGATGATAGTTTCAATCGCCTGCTGCTGGCATTGATGGAACTGCGGGCCGTCTCTGTCCTCTTCAAACCAATAGCTCAAAAGTTCTGATGTAGTCTGTGTAACACCAGCCCAGCCCGTATTTCGCCATCCTTCAACCTCACCTTGCAGCAGCGTCGGAATCAGTAACCCTATAGTGTTGGCAGTATTTGCTCTGCGTTTGGCTTGCACCATGTAAATAATCCCCGAACTAATTTGGCAAATACTTCGCTAGCAAATCCCGCCCTTGTCCGCCTATCTCCCCTAACATCCCCTCAATCTTTTGCATAGCTAAAGATGAAGGCTTGGCACGTCCTTTCTCCCAACGATTGACCGTCGAATAAGTTATACCTAAAGATGCTGCAAACTGTTCTTGCGTAAGACCAGTTATGCCACGGAGTTCGCGGATGAGCTTTCCAACTTCCGGTTGGTTGATTACCAAAGGTTTCTTAATGGTCATCTAGCTCAAATTAATCTGGCGAGTGATATGTATTCCGCTACATCCTATTGGGGCTAATCCTGAATTGATAGGCGAAAATATACTCGAATCTTATACTTGCTTGATTGTTCAACTATGTAATTACACAGTCAAAGTTAGTATATTGTTTTTAACCTGCGTAGGCGCTGCCCACCATAGGCATCGTATGATCCACTCAAAAGTAACCGCTCTATGTTCGTTACTAATGTCACTTGGGTACGATAATTTTGTACCTCTGGCAATACTGCCAAAACTATAAAGAACTCAATTTATGACTGAAGCTATACTGCTTTTTCTAGATATTAATGGTGTAATTGATGTTGAAGAAGACGGTAAAACACCAGAACAGATTTCAAAACATGAGACAGGATACCCTGTCCCTGGAACCAAAGAATTCTTGCAGGTGATAGATAACTGTCCTTGGATTCATCCAATGTGGATTTCTTCGTGGGAATTGCAGTCACACGTTTGGAACAATTGGTCAAAAACCCGCTTTTGGCCTGTTGCTTATTCGCTTAAAGAAACTGAGAAAAAACAAGCAATAAAATTATTCCCAGATGCAAGCGATAAATATTTAGCAGTACGTTGGCATAGTCGAGACTGGCAGCATCGCATTGTATGGATTGAAGATGGATTCTGGCTTTCTATGGGTGCAGGTAGTTCTATGGGAGCAGCAGTGAAATGGGCAGAGTCCAATTCTATAGTTCAATTAATTGACACCGTACCGACTGTCCAACAGCATCGTCAAGGCTACAAAAAAGGAATCAGGCACTGGAATATTGAGCGAATATGTGATGCTTTAGATATTCAGGAAAACCGAGAAATACTGTTAAATCAAATCAAGTTTCTTATTCCAGATTCCACAGATATTTCAAGTCAAAATATAATTCCCTGCATTGAGGAAAATCAAAAAATTATATCAAATCAAATTAACATTTCCACGGCACATTCTGTAGAATCATTAAATCAACAGATAATACATTCAAACAAAGACATTAAAAAATTGCAAAATCCAACATCATTTCTCTTAAAGATTCGTAATCTGTTTAAGTTCAGTAATCACACTTAAAATAAATAAATTGTTCATGAGACTCCTATTTCAAACTCCAAAACACTCAAGACTTTCTCTTCCAAATCTGTCAAATAAGCACGATTCAGCTTCCCCAACGACTCCAAAAACCTCTGCACCGATTCCTCCAGCCCACTCGAATATACCCGACTGATGCGATCGCAAATCACCCGCATCTGCTCACACTCGGCAGGCAGGTAATTGTAAGATTTAAGGTACTGCAAACCAACCGTGTACTCGCTATCCCAGAGTTTTACAGTGCAACTGAATTCGCCCACATGGTTAACGATACCCCAACAGCCACCTTTGCCTCTCAGTTCGGGATTGTCTTTGGTAATGATTTGGCATACTTCGCCCAGTTGGTAGGTATTGGGTACTTTTATCCTTTCCATGATGCGCTGCACAACATCTTTCACGATTCTACCAGTTGGCACTTTCCCGCCAGCTTCTTCCACAGCAGCCTGCTACACCTCCTGCTGTTGTTCTAACGTTTTATGTCAAAATCAGTTCTATACTAAACACACTTCGCCTTAACTGGTAAATGTGCGGATTCTGACTGACTTAACTAAGTTTTTTGGTAATAATATCTATTACTTGAGTTTCTTCTGGAGTGATTACTCCATCCATTTGAGCTATTTTATGGCATTGAGCTAATAGAGGGACAGCAAAATCCCTATTGATTTGATTCAGCAAGTTCTCTAAAGGCACTGGTGATTCAATGTTTAAAGAAATAGCTTCTAATGATGCTGGGCTAAGGTTTAGAGCTTGTAGCTCCAGTAAAATCTGTTGTCGTGTTTTCTCTGGATTACCAGCTAAAACAACATGAACTAAAATTTGATCCATAATCGCTTCTTGTGCGATGGCATCTGTTAAATATTTATTGCTCTGTGCTTGAGAAGCAGCTAGTGTTGCTTGTGAAGTTAAAGGATTAATCTTAGCTTCGTAGAACCGACAAGCACCATATCCCAGCGCATAAATCATTGCTGCATTAGCACTAGCTCCAATTACAGATCCAGCAAACGGTATGCTCTCTAGGAATACAAGACCTGCTTTCATTGCTAAACCCGCTCCAGCTTTTAGTGCTTGACCACAGCCAAGGGACAAGCCAAAGATTGTTAATATCTCTCCTTTTCTTGCTGGATCTTGTAAATCAAGCCCATAAGCACAGGCAATTTGATAGACCATTTCCGCTTGTAACGCACAAGTGGCTAGTAAATCAACTGCAAACAGGGCAATAGCTGCACCAGGAACTGAACTACTGGCAAAACCCATTCCTCCTGCAACAAGTGCTTTATCTAACATTAAACGATGAGCAATTTCGCTTGCTTGTTCTTTAGGGTACTGCTGTTGTAGTTTTCTAACTTCAGTTTCAGCTTTAACAACATCTACTTGATCTATAAGAGAAATTAACCAATCGACCTGTAAAGCTTTTGTTATCTGTTGAAATTGAGGATTATTACCAAACATGCTAATAGCATGGCCTACTCCTTCAGTTGCTTGAGATGCAACACCACCAACGGCACTACCAAAACCCACAGCAGTTTCAGCCACAGCTTGCCCTGCTTGAGATGCTGCACTACCAAAACCTACAGCACTTTCGGTTACAGCTTGTCCTGTCTGAGATGCAACACCACTAACGGCACTACCGAAACCCACAGCAGTTTCAGCTACAGCTTGCCCTGCTTGAGATGCTGCATCACCAACGGCGCTACCGAAACCCACAGCAGTTTCAGTTACAGCTTGCCCTGCCTGAGATGCAGCATTACCGATATTTTCACCTGTCTTAGCAACTGTTTCCGTAGCAGATTGAATTGCTTGTTGAGCAAATTTAAAAAAATCTGTCATAATTACTGAAATAGAAATCCAAGTAGTTTTCTATCTATTAGGGTTCCCTTTTTCAAGTCAAAGCCTTCTATACACAAGTACTCTTCAGCGATCACTATCTGTACAACCACGCTTCAGTTAAGAAATAGCCTGATGTAATCCACTGTGAGCATTAGCTACGCTTGCGATCGCTGCTTGTAAAACCATGCTTTAGTTCAATAATGGCTTGTTACCTTCCAGTGTGGGCATTAGTTAAGCTTGCGATCGCTGTCTGTAGAGCTGTGGTTTTGTTGTTTGACCCTAGTATCGTCTCAGCTAGAGTTTGACTGAGCTTTGCAGATATCTTGAAACCTTATCCAGCAAGTATTGACCACCTTTGTTTGGCAGGCTCCTTGAACTTGCTTTTGTTCCAATGGTTTGACGGTAATAACTGATTTTGTCCTTATATTTAGAAAATTACCTTTGTTCATGAATAAGGCATTTTCTTTTTTGGGAATACTAAAAACTAACGGTTACACCCCATATCCTGAATTGATCCAACTTAAAAACTATATGAGCAAAATTAGTGATTTTAACCCGGAAGCTTTGATTAAACGTTTAGATAAACAACAAGAGGATTTAGCAACAAGAATAGGTAGCGGTCATCGTTTGCTTTCAGGTGTCGCAGGTTCCGGTAAAACACTTATCTTACTGACGCACGCCAGAATCCTAGTTCAACAACATCCAGACTACAAAATTTTGATTTTATGTTATAATATCTGCTTATCTTCTTATATTAAATCTATTTTAAAAGAAGATAAATCATTTGCAGAAAGCACTAGAATTCAAGTTAGCCACTTTCATGAATGGGCAGCAGAAGTTTTACAGTCGAGATATTCAACAATCCGTAATAGGCTTGGTCATAAATTAACTTTGGAATTAGGCCGAGTGCCGACTAGTTTAGAAATTGATGAGAGATGTGAAGATTTTTTAGGAGAGCAGTTATTATTCAAACTGCAAAAGTTTCCTCTAGAGGCTAAATGGGATGCTATTTTAATAGATGAAGGTCATACCTTCTACCCTAACTGGTTTAAATCATGTGTATCTGCATTGAAAAAACCTGATACAGATCACCTCTTAATTGTATCTGATGCTAATCAAAAAATATATAACAGACCCAAGTTTACTTGGTCATCAGTAGGTATAAAAGCTCAAGGTAGAACTTATGGTAAAGACTTTAATTTAGACCAAAACTACCGCAATACTCAAGAAATACTTTCAGCCGCTTGGAGTATTATTCAGCCTTTAACTATAGAAAAAGCTACTGATAATGATACTTTTCCATGTATTCAACCAAAGGCATATTTGCGTCAAGGTTTATCTCCAATGCTTGAGATAGCTGACTCGCCAATTCAAGAAGTAGAGTTAGTTATTAATAAAATAAAAGAATTGCAAAAATCAGGTTATCAATTAGAAGATATAGCAATTTTATATAAAGCTATTACAAAAGATGAAAAAGAGAGTTTTTCTATACTTAGAAAAAAATTAAATGAGTCAAGAATAAATAATTTCTGGATTACAGAGAGCAATCATACAAAAAGAAGATATGGTATTAATACGTCTGGAGTGAGAATTCTTACTACACTTTCGTCGTTAGGGTTAGAGTTTAAAGTTGTAATAATTGTATGGTTGCAACAATTTAATGGGTGCCTTTCTGATAGTTATGATATATCTGCCATAGCTCGAAGGCAACTATATGTAGCAATGACACGCGCACAGAATGAATTATATCTTTATGGATCTGGTAATTCATCTTTTTTGACCTATATTAGCAACCTTAAAACTATTAAACTATCAAAAACTTTAATAATAGAAGATAGCCTTCTTGACCTTAACATTTTAAAAATATCTCAATCCAATTTTCAACAAAGGTTGAAGATTGGTCAATTGATAATTTGTGAAGCTGAAGGTTATCATAAAGAAATAATAGAAATAAAAAATAAGTCTGAATTAGAACTTATCAGTAAATACTCTTGGCAAAAGGTCGATGACTATAAACTAATTAATCACAGTCTTTCAGCAAAAGAAATATATGAAAATAATATGAAGGGTAAATTAGGGGAATTAGCTTTGAAAAAATATTTAGGTAATTTAATAACTTCTATAGATTTTAGTAATAGAGAGTACGGAGACGGAGGTTTCGACTTCGCTTTAACTTCTAATTGTAATATATGTATACAGGTCAAAGCACGTTGTCATAAGGATATTGATAAAGTAGATTGGAAAATAACCCAAAAAGAAATTGATGTAAATGCTGCGTTGGTATGTATTTATATTCCAAATAAAATTGATGAAAGCAAAAATAAATACACTTTAATTTATGCTGGATTTCGCCCAACTAAAGATATTGAGTTAAAGGGAGAAGCAACTTTTCTAAAAATAGATGACTTACTATATATAGGGGGTTTACAAAAATACTTGAGGTTAATTGGTTAAACCCATTCAAGTACTTAAGTTTCCTAGAGCCTGCAAGTTGTTTCAACTCCCTTGCAGGATAATAGTTTGTGGAAACGAAATATTAGATCCTATCCTATTAAATTTTTCTATAAGTGTTTGACTGCCCTTGCAGGGTAATAAGGTGCTGATTACCGAATCATAAGAAGAGTATCCATCTATTATTGAGTTTTTTACAAGCTGCGTCAATCCGTGATTCCGTATTCTTGCTCTATCACACCCAACAGCTTTTCTTCTACCGCAGTCAAATATGGTCGCTTCAACTCCCCCAAGTGCTTCAGCACAGCACGGGCTGCCTCTTCCAAGTTCTCGTTTTCCCGTAATATACTGATGCGATCACTAATCTGCTGCATCTGCCCACACTCCTGGGGCAAGTAGTTGAAGGACTTCAGGTGCTGCAACCCAATCGTGTACTCGCCATCCCAGGTTTTGACCGTGCAACTGAATTCGCCCACATGGTTAACGATACCCCAGCACCCACCCTTACCCCTGAGTTCTGGATTCTCCTTAACAAGAATTTGGCATACTTCGCCAATTTGATAAGTGTTGGGTACTTTCGTGCGCTCCATGATCCGTTGTACTACATCGCCTACAACTCTAGCAGATGGTACTTTACCTCCAGCTTCTTCCACTGCCGTCTGCCATACTTCCCATTGCTGTTGAGGTTCCAGCTTTGTTATCGGTCTAACCTGACGTTCACTCGTAGGCAAAATTTGTGTCCCAATGGGACACATTTCCTCATTTTCAGTTTGTGTCCCACTGGAATAAATTTCCGCATCGCTTGATTCAGTTTCAGTTTGTGTCCCATTGGGACACATCTTCATCAGATTATCAAACACAGCCGAAGCTTCGATTAATCTGTAAGGATGACGACGTTGAAATCCAAACCTGTCTTTGCAATACTCCTCAAAAGTGCTGTGGGTGGAACGGTACAGCCGACGATCGCGCAATTCCATCAGCGCTTTGCCAGCTTCAAAAACTGCTCTTTCTACACGGCGCTCTAAGTGCAGGCGATCGCTTTGTTCCTCGTCGGTCAATTCCTCTACTTCAACAGCACTAAGCGTAATTGTTGCTGTAGATGGATTTTCCTCAACAGAGATATCTTCATTTGCAGAGTTACTGAGTGATTTTGAATTTATCTCTGCGGCAGAGGTGGCTTTTTTACGCCTAGAAGATGGTTTAGCCATCATTCCACCCCTTTAATTCAATAGTATTTGCTCAAAATCAATGGCAAATAGATTAAGTATGTGGTGAGTTATGGTAATAATGCTCTGGGATTGAACTTGGTGGAGCATTATCATCTTCACGAGTCCTCTTGAATTTTCACAATGTCATTGACAGTTACTAACTCTCCAGACAGCACAGAGCAAATCCTTGCTAGTTTTACCAAATTATCGATATCCGCTTTTTTTAGCCTGCCATCACGGGCGACAGTCAAGGTATGTCTAGTGACTTCATTCGGGCTACCCTCAAACTGCCTATGAACTGCGTAGACAGACAAGAGGCTACCATCTTCTGTTTTGGGCCACCATTGCGAAATATCAATATATGCTTCCATCCAAACTGCTAACACGTTTTTAATGATTAACCTCCATTAACGCTTATCTGATTACAGAATAACAGCCAATCAACATACAGGCTATCAATTAACAGAATAACTGCTAATCAGTATATTGACAATCAGTTAGCAGAATAGCATAATATAACTATCACAAAAGGCAACCGCCCTTAGCCTCGGAAACTTTGGAAGCGATCGCCTTTTGAAAAACCCATACATTCGTACAGGGAATTTTAATTATGACTTATATCATCTACAGCCAACAACAGCTGCAACTGAAATCGATTGCCCGTCTGAAGCAAATCTACAGCGAAATTGCCTGCACAGTCGAAGTAAGCGACAAACGCTGTAAGGATGCGTGGATTTCCGCCATTGTTAACTATCAGGCAAGCAAGATTCAGAAAGTCACCCTCGCTGCTCCCGACGAACAAGCCCTCGCCCAAGCCGAACTCGACAACTACATCGCCGACCAAGCCCAAGCCGTAGCCCCCGAACCCCTCACAATAGTCGAAATCTCGTTTGACCATCACGAATATTACGCTGATGACAAACTGGTAGCCAGCATCAGCCATGACGACAACCATTTAACGCAACGCTGGGTAGTCATGGTCAACGACGAAGAAGTATTTCGTGCCAACACTCTAATGCGTTGCGATCGCTTCATCTGCACTCACCACAAAGATGGTACGCTGCCAGTGCAGGAGAAAGAAGCAACACCCCCCACGACTGAAAACCAAATCATGGCGCATATCTTCAACGAGTGCCAGAATTATGGGTTTGAAATTCTCAATGATGGCATTTACAACAACAACGGCGTGAAACTGGGGCAAGTCGGATGCACTGACGGGAACTGGTGGGTGAAGAGGCGTTATTCACGTCAGCAGCAGTATTCTAACTCCGTGCTTGATGCTGTGCGGTCATTGTCGATGGTGGACGTGTCTACTGATAGTAAATCCATTTTTGATGAATATATTTTAGACCAACCGTTAGAACAGCTAACTGGCGATAGATTGCAACGGCTGCTGGAGAGAACGGAGTTAGTCACAGCGTAAGTTTTGGGCTTCGCCTGGGAAAAGGTTAAAGGGTAAGGGGGAAAAGGTAAATTTCTTCATTCCCTTCCCCTTTGCCCTTTCCCCCTTACCCTAATTATTTATTCACCAATCCCCAATTAAATCAATGCAACCAATAATATCCATTCCCCAACACTGGGCATACCCTCGCTTTACTTTGGAACAGCGTACAGAACAAGGCACGATTCTTGGACTTTACTACTACCCATCTGGTACAGAGTTGGCTGAACAATTTGATGATGGTTGGCGTTATGCTCTGATGCCTAACAAGAATTCTGATGAAATATCGTACTTGAAAGAGGATCAAATTAAACCGCTCACACCAGAAGAATTATTTCAGCAAATTACCGCAGAGATTGACTTTTATCAACAACAGATAAGCATTCTCAATCGACAGTTAACCGTATTAACTAAGGGTGCAAACAATGGCTAAGTCTACAGGTAACTTTGACCGTAGAGCCAATCATTTGCTGCGTTCGATTCGGCTTTGTGGCGGTTGTGTTCCATTGCACCGTCTCCAGTGTCAATTCTCCGATTCAGTAATTCAAACTCTGCTGGATAGAGAACTAGTGCAAGTACAGAATACAGGACGCGGCTTTTTGTTGGAGATTGCCGAGGATTTTTAGGTTGTTGACCTTATTGAAATTAAAATCAACGAGGAGAAAGCATGATTGACTACGTTAATACCCTGAAAAATAGTTGGTATATTTCCCCACCTTGGGGCAAAACAATTCCAACGGTTGATGTCAATTTATTAGAAAGAGTTTACCTGAAAACCACAAGAACATTCGGCTATTGTTCTGGTGTGCAATGGAAATATGAGTGTTGGCTTTATACAGTCATCTGTGGTGATGAAATTGTCCACGCTACAGAACATCAAATCATTGGGACTGGGCAGTTAGAAACCCTCACTGTGCAAAAACCTGCTTTCATTTTGGGGCAGAAAGTAATCTTGTGTTCTTATGGTGATGACACAAAACAACGGCTGATTCTGGGGGTTGTACTTATAGATAAGTTTTGGTTTTACCTTGTCGAATTGCTATCGCCAACATTGACTGAAACACCAACCATACTTAATCGCTTTTCGTTGGTCGGTGAAAAAAGTTTGGTGCGCGTAAATGCCTAAGTAATTTTAAAGCAGACAATTATGATATCTAACTTGATAAGTCACCAAACCAATCATAACAGTAGCCCGTTCAACACAATTCGTCACCTAGACGATAATGGCAATGAACACTGGCTAGCTAGAGAGTTAATGGCATTACTCGGCTACAAAAAGTGGGAACGTTTTGTAGATGCCATTGACCGCGCCAAAATTGGTTGTCAAAACACCGGAGTATCAGTACAAAATCACTTTACCGACGCTGGGCTTTATACTAGGGATGTACCCAGTGACTATCGCCTTTCCCGTTATGCTTGTTATTTGGTAGCGATGAACGGCGATCCTAGAAAACCAGAGATAGCAGCAGCCCAAAGTTATTTTGCTGTCAAAACCCACGAAGCAGAAACCCGTTCTTACTACCAAGAAAAATCAACCGTAGCTCATGAAGCTGCACAGTTAGCCCTGCTGGTGGGTGAATTCGCTGGGTTAGAAAAATCCCTCACCGCTCAACTTGCAGTTAACGCTGCCACCAAAGTTAATCCCGCACTTAAACCAGCAGCCGATGAACTCAAGTCAGCGATCGCAATTACCAACCTCAGTGATGACGCATACCTCAAACCTACAGATATTGGCGAGAAAGTTGGAATGAGTGCGGTAGCAGTGAATAACTGGTTGGTTCATGCTGGCTTGCAATACAGAACACTGGACAAGAAAATCCCATATCGTCCAACCGACTCAGGTAAGCAATGGGGGCGAATGGTTTCAGCAATGGCCAAAGGATCAAATCAGACTGTTTTTCAACTGCGGTGGTTGCCAACCATTACACAATTGTTTAATGAACGCAACTGAGGTGAAACAGTGGAAGAACAGATTGATGAAATTGGTAAAGAGATTAGCCTTGCCTACAGATTTTATCAAGGTTATGGCTATTTCCTCTCGGCTACTGTTGCCGAATGGTTAGGTATTGAGTCTTTAGTAAATTGGCAGTACAAAACAATCTTGGATCTGTGTGCAGTCGATTTAATTAGGGATGCTGTTGACAACTTGGGAAATCAACGAGGCAGACGATACCTTTCATACTTCATGCTACATGGAACTTACTCAGGCAGACAAACAGTTTTTGGGGATGGCGTGAATGTAGCTGACATAGAAAGATTGGTCGTTATGATTAACCTGCAAAAAGCAATTGCACCTCAATTTATAAAAGACTTTGAGGTTACGTAACTATGAATAACTGCCCCAAGTGCAAAAGTAAAGAAATTTATAGAAAAGCTCTTGATGATTTAGTAGTTTATTGCGATTGCTGTCATCACTCTTGGGAAGATAAACAATCGAAAAGACCGATTCTTGAAACCAACGTTTACATGAGCCGAGGAGCAATGAAGGGTAAACATAATGTGACAGTTTGGTACTGTCCTACTGACCCAGAACATTATTCTTTTTCTCTAACCTACGGTGGTGGAGTTTGTATGTTTAATGAGTTTTCGGAAGACCCGTATCTAAGCGGCAGTTATAGCACCCCAGAAGAAGCATTAGAAGCAGGTATCGCAGAGGTGAAAAATGATGAATAAATTTCATGACCCAAGAGCAGCAGCGCTGGCCCAACAAATAGACACTATCAACGTAATCGGTTGGGAATCGGCGTGTGACTTAGCATTACAAAACCACATAGTAACAGGCGGACTCTCACCAGTAGAAACAGTATTGCGTTTCGATATGTTTCTCGCTAGATCAAAAGACACAGCCGATAAAAGACAGGCAATTTGGGCTGAACAAATAAGCCAGGGCATTAGCGGAATCGAATGGTACACCGTCAAGTATGGTGGTGTCACTATAGAGATGCCAAGACTGTGCGAGGAGCTAACGCTTGTAGCCGATGACAAGGAAATATTAATGCAGTCCAAGCCAGTAGCCCTCGACTTCCTCACGCACTGGAACATGGTGTTTAAACTGTGGCGTTACGACCGTGAAGCTGAATCACGTTGGAATCAAAGTCGTTGGAGTCAATTTTACACTGAATACTTGCATGGGGAATGGTTAGAACTTTGGGCAGAAGATGAGGTTTGCCAGATTCAATTAAAAGACGGAACACTTCAAGATAAGCCCACGTTTGCCATCAATGCTTGCTGTTGCTGGGGTAATCCGCTAGCCATCCATCGCACCACTGCATACTCTGATTCTGGCTCAAGCTGGTTTCAATGGAATAATTTTACGCCTTGGAGATAAAAAATATGAAAGCCATAGTCACGGTAGTTGAAAAAATCTCATCTGAAGCTCACATTGATATTCCTGAAGGTTTAGCAGAATTAGGCATTAGACAGCACGTTGTAGACCATTACAACAGTGGCGAAATGCTTCCTTTACTGAATATTTTCCACGTTGATTTTGAATCTATGAGCGTTCACCTTGGGAAAAAACTCCAAATCACTTGGCAACCTGGAAAGCCTTGGAGTTCAAAGCGTCCCTATTACTTTTGTAAGCTTGGAAGATTTACTTTGACTCTGTTAACTGACACAGAGCAAAACTTAACTCGTACAGAAGTTTACTTTGGGCATCACAAGCAACTTATTTATACGTCAGAAAAAGAGATATCCAAAGAATTGGCAACAGTCGAACTCCAAAATTTCTTAAGCGGATTAGCTGTTGAACTCCAGATTTTAAGCCACATTGAATTTCCAGAACAAGTTTGAAAATAACAGGAGTTAAACATGAGACTAACAACATTAGAAGGTCAATACCAGTGCATCGTGATTGACCCTCCCTGGTTCTATCGGCTGAGAAATCAGGATAAAACTCACCGAAACCGCATTAACTACAAGCCAATGCACATAGGAGAAATACTGTTATTGCCTGTTCCAAACTTAAGCGATCGCACAGGGTCAGTTCTTTGGCTTTGGTTCACCAACAATCACATGATTGAAGCCGCACACTGCTTAGAAACATGGGGATTTGAACTCAAAACCATCCTGACTTGGGAAAAAGTTACCAAGGATAACACTAAAACACATCTAGGTGTCGGTCATTGGTTGCGGAATTCGACTGAACATTGCGCTTTGGCTGTTCGTGGGAATGTGAAGGCTTTTGCTGGACGGACACTCACAAACCAGTCAAGCATTTTACACTCACCCCGTCGTGAGCATTCACGTAAGCCCGAACAGTTTTTTGAACTTGTAGAAAGGCTGTGTCCTGATATGACCAAGCTGGAGATGTTCGCACGCGAGTCTAGAGTTGGCTGGGATTGTTGGGGTGATGAGGCTCTGAAGTTTGATCGGCCTGTTGAGGAACGTGATGGAGATACTTCGTTAAGTGCTTAATTAGAGCTAATTTAAGCACTTAAAGTGTACTGAACCTAGAAAACTAAATATTAAATTCTTCAATGCTAATTTTCTGGCAGATTGTCAGTTGTAGAGGACTGGTATATTTGACGCAATTCATCGACTGTAGTTGCTGTTTTTATCCCATTTCTCACTGCTCTTAATAGTTCAACGTCTTCCAAAGATGAAATTTCTGGCACTAGGTTTAATGCTTCAGGGCCAAACTTGAGTTCCAAGCCTAATTTTATTGCTTCTACCAATTCTTCCATTCGGGCAATTCGCTCAAATGATGTCACGTACTGCATACGTTGTTCTGCCTCTAATTGTTCTACTTCCCGTTGAAATTCTCGCTCTAAATCTAATGGTAGCGTCAACATCCAGTCAATAAAAGCCAAGAGGTTGACAACAGCCTCACGTTCAAAACCCTGCTCGTATAGCCGACGTACTAAAGCCAGTTTTGATTGCTTTCTTTGTAACCTATCACTCAAGGTTTGCATTGCCGCCAAGTGAGCCATTACCACTGTAGCAAACGGATTATGGCTCTCTTCAAGCTCCGGCAACCTTTGTTGATAGTCTAGCAGCTTGATCACAGGAAACTGAAAATCAACCGTACAGCCAAACAATTCATAACCAAATTGATTTGGTCGCCAGTTGAAGTTTTCATCTCCCAATACCGCGCATGATGCAACAGAACGATTGTAACGATCGAAGATTCGATAGTTGTAGACAAACATACGTCTGGGAAAATCGCTGTCTTCTTGGCTTTGGACTTCGACATGAATCAATAGCCAAGATTCTTCACCCCCAGTGCGGTAAATTTTCACCAATTTATCTATCAGTCGCTTTCCTAGCTCGGCATCACGGACTACCTGTTGGAATTCTTGATCAAGAAACTCAAAGCCTCTACTCCAATCAATTTCACTGTGCGCTTGGGGAAAAAAGAACAACATAAAGTCTTGAAAATACAACTGTAGTATTTGCTTCCACGGAGAGTCGTATTCAGTTTGGGGTGCTTTATTACTCATGGTCGAAAATCTCAAAGTTTAAAGGGCGCTTTACAACAAAAAGATTACTTTAGTAAGTTTATTCTGAGGGTTTTATGAAATTAACAGATTTTTTGATAGACCTTGGTAATTCTGTTGCTTATTATCCAAAACTAGTTGAAGTCACTGGTGGCGTTTTACCAAATTTGTTTTTATGCCAAATGTATTACTGGCTGGGTAAACAAAAAAATCCTGAAGGTTGGATTTATAAAACTCAAGCCGAGATTGAGAAAGAAACTGGACTGACTCGAAAACAACAAGAAACAGCTCGAAAATTTCTTAAAGCCAGAGGATTACTCCAAGAAAAATATACCGGATGTCCCAGACGCTTAGAGTTTTGGTTGGATAAAGATGCTTTAAATCAACGTTGGTCAGCTTTTATGAACAATCTGGAGCTACCAATTGCGAAAATTACTTCATCTTGGACTCGCAGAGCAAAAAAATCTCAGGATAACGCTGATCAAAAACCCAACATAATGCCCAATTCGGGCAATATAGACAGCACCAATAGTGCAATATGTAATGACCAAATAGAGCAATATATATTGCCCCAATCATCCAGTACAGAATGCCCCGATAGTACAAGCTATAATGCCTTCCTTGGACATACTGTAATGCCTCCTTCGGACAATCTATCTATATATACAAAGAATACTTCAAAGATTACTTCAGAGATTACACACAATGCGCCCCTGGCTTCGCCACCCGCGCCCCCCACCCAAGAGAGTGTGTGTGAAAAAGAAGAACTTGATTTAACAACGAAAGAAATTGAACTTGAAAAACCAAGCTTAGAAAAACCAACCCCACAAGAACCAACCCCACAACAACCCACTTCGTTGTTAAAAAATTCCGAGTCTTCGCAACAAACCGATAATCCCTCAAGAGGATCAACTATTGCGGGGGGGTCGTTCGAGAAACGCGAACAATCGAATAAGCGGCAACTAACCTGTCCCTACAAGACAGCCCGGAACGTGAAAGAACTGATTGATGCCTGGCTAACAGACCCGACTGCTATGAGTGATGATTGCGTGCCCCTGCTTGTTAGAGACTCAATCAAGTGGAATTGCTGGGTTTTACCTTGGCGCAATGGAGAGCGAAAACTCAATAACTTGTACCAGAACTTCAACCCGGTAGTCGTGGATTTCCTAGCACAAGAATTAGCCACTAAGTCGAAACGCTCCGCACGACTCGAAATAGATCATGCGATCGCAGTCATGAACACCTGGGAGAAAACCAAGGGTGGGTGGACGAACCTGATGCAGCGCTATAACCAAGCATTGCAAACAGAGAAACAGCCCCTACCTCAACAGCGCACTGCTTTGGCTCACAAAGTAAAAAATATCACTAGCAGTTCGCTCGAAGATGCCTTGGCGCAAGACCGGATACGCCGTCAGCAAGAGCAATCTATTCGGGTTCCATCCAATGGGTATCAACACAGCCCACAAATGCTGGAGCTAAAAGCGAAACTTCAAGCCAAAGCAAATGAGCCAAAAGTTCCGAGCAACACCAGACCATCTTCCACGAATTTGCGAGAAGTTGAAGCGCAGTTAAAATTAGCACTAAGAGCATAAAATTATGCACCCTAATCAAGACAACGTAGTTTCTTTCCATCCTGACAGATCACTTGACAACTTGCCTCCACAAAACATCGAGGCTGAAGAAGCGATTTTGGGCGGGATTATGCTTGACCCAGAAGCAATAACCAGAGTCAGCGATCGCCTAAGCGTTGAAGCCTTTTACATCAGCGCCCACTCATACATTTATCAAGCTGCAACAACGCTTCACGCTTTGTTTCAACCCACAGATTTACTAAGCGTCACCGCATGGTTGTCTGACCACAATTTGCTCAATCGCATTGGTGGCAGAAATAAGTTAGCAACTCTGGTAGACCGCACTGTGTCCGCCGTCAACATTGATGCTTTGGCTGATCTAGTGATGGAGAAATATCGACGGCGGCAGTTAATCAAAGTGGGCAATGAAATTGTCCAACTCGGTTACGAGACCCAAACCGAACTACCACTTATCCTTGGGCAAGCTGAGGCGAAAGTTTTCACTGTAACCCAAAATCAAAGCGATGAACGCTGCAAAGTTTTCTCAGCACAAGACATGGGCATTGAACTTTTTCAAAAGTTGGAGATGGGGAATATGGCAGGTGACAGAGTTGGCTGGTACGACCTCGAAAATATCACCGGTGGCATTTATCCAAGCAGCTTAGTTGTAGTGGCTGCTGAATCCCACATGGGGAAAACTCACTTCATGATTTCTTACGCTTACGAAATCATGACCAAACTTGGAAAACCAGTTCTGTACGTAACTCCAGAAATGGATAAGAATCAACTCAATGCCCGAATGCTAGCCCGAATCACAGGCGTAGATGCTTCTATGATTCAAACCAATACTCAATGCTATTGGGAGCAAATAGCACAAGGTATAGGACAGATGGTGGAACTGCCTTGGAAGGTCTATGAGCATTCCTCCCCTACAACCACAATGATTGCTTCTGCTGTGCGTCGTGCCATTGCCGAATTTGATGGTTCTATTGGTGCTGTGTTTATTGATTATTTGCAGCAGATTCCTTTGGAATCCGGTGGAAACATGGCTTTTGAAGTCGGCAAGATTACCCGCCAGATTCGGGATATTGCCAAGTCTCACAAAATCCCTGTTTTCTTGGGCTGTCAAATCAATCGGGGGAATCAAACTACGGCTGATAAACGCCCTAATCGTCATTTACTTCGCAACTCTGGTGAAATTTTTGAGGTTTGTGACCAGTTAATCATGCTTTACCGGGATGCTGTCTACACAAAAGACCCAAGCGATCGCACTATCGAGTTGATTGTTGAGAAAAACCGCCTTTACGGTAAGCTCGGCACTGCGACCATGCTGTGCGATTTATCCACATCAAAATTTTTGAACTTGGCGAGGTAAATTTGGTACATTCTCTCAATTGGGCACTGATAGATGTATTTCTTACGCTTTCGTAGAAAGTAAAGTTAATATTGCCCCTGTTAAATCTACATTCATTGATTTAAGGAGATAAGTACATTGAAACCAGTAACAATTATTAACTTTGGCTGGAGCAAAAGTAAGCATCGGGAAGGATTATCTTTAGATCAGATGCAAGCGTTTGATTTAATCCATGACTGGTATGGTTCTAACCCTGATATGCCGTTTGTATTGCGCGGTTATGCAGGTACAGGAAAAACGTTTTTAGTACAGCGAGTAATTCAATCGTTTCAGGATTGCTTCAAAACACGAGACTTAGATAAAAAGAAAAATGTTGGTTTAAGAATTGCTTTATGCGCTCCAACGCATAAAGCAAGACATGTATTGGATGCAATGGCTCAAGAGGCAAATCTTACTGTACATATCTCAACTCTCCACAGCTTACTTCATGTTATGCCTGGAGGAGAATATGATGAAAATGGAAAGCAACAACTTAAACCAAATACTTACTCTAGAGAGCCTTATTATCACGAATTTGACTTAGTAATAGTTGATGAAGCTTCCATGTTAGGGCAAGAACTTTTTAAACTAATTCCCTCGCGGATTCCTACTATTTTTATGGGAGATCCAGCACAATTGCCACCGATTGAAGATAATGTTGATTCTTCGCCGATCTTTCAGTTGCCTTTGGGAATGGAATTAACGCAAGTCATGAGATATGAAGGGGCAATCGCTACTTATGTAACTGCACTCCGCCAAAATTTAAATTCTCAATTTCCACCACGATTACAGAGTCAGGGGAATATTGAGAAAATGCAATTTGATACTTGGATAGCAGCAGCTATCGACGCTTATAAGTTTTCTCGCTCCTCAGCCAAGATTTTGGCATGGACTAATAATCAAGTTAACAATTTGAATCAGCAAATTCGAGCTGCACTTTATCCGGGTGCTGAACCAATAGAGATTGGAGAAATTCTTTTTGCGAAAGAACCTATTTTCTTAAATGCCGACTCTGGGGAACAAAAAGAAATTTTTATGCATTCCTGTGCTGAATGCGAAGTAAGAGATTTTAAAGAATACTCTGGTAGTAGGCATCATCTAGTACATAGTCCGTTTAAAACTTATCGGATTGAAATCAAGAATGATCTGGGTAAAGAAGCATCTTTATCAATAATTCACCCTGATTCTTGGGATTTAATTAAATATGCAGTGAATAATGCCAAGAAAGAAATATTTAAGTTAGCTACAAATCAAAGAAGCTATGCTTGGCGAGAATATTACGAGTTCTTAGAGACTTATAATTTATTAGTAAAAGGTAGCTTAATGAATCGATTGCAATACGGTTATGCAATCACTGTACATCAATCTCAAGGGGGAACATTTACTAATTGCTTTGTTGATACATCAAATATCTTTGGCTGCCGAGATAATGTGATGCGTAATAAGTTATTGTATGTTGCTTATAGTCGGGCTTCGCAACAACTTTACTGCTATAGTAAATGGTAAGACTAAAGACTTTACCTAAATTCTGAATTAGCATACATTCTCATGTCTAAACACCTCATTAAGAACATGAGAATGCCTTTATTTTTTAAAAAGCACTTTTCTTTTATTTTCAGGCTAACAGTAATCAAATTCACTATTACATGACTACGAAAATATCTGAATTCCAATTTAAATAATTAGATTTATTTTTTGGAGCATCCACATGAAAGCGCTATCTGTTCGTCAGCCTTGGGCATGGGCAATTATTTATGCTCTTAAAAATATTGAAAACCGTGGCTGGCCCATTCATTATCGCGGCGACATTCTGATTCATGCAGCCAAGACTTGTACCAAAAAAGAGTATCAGCTAGCGAGAGAATTTTGCCAAGGGATGGGGGTAGAAATTCCAGAACTAATCTCTCTACGTCGCGGTCAAGTTATTGGCATTGTCACAATAGTAGATTGCAAGTTTTCACAAGTTGCTTCTGGCTGGGGAATGCCTGAGCAATACCACTGGAAGCTGGAGAACCCGCGAGAAATCACACCAATTCCTTACATTGGGCGATTGGGGATCTTTGAAGTACCCGATGATTTGGTCATGGAGGTGGCTGCATGACTAAATCAGTAATAGCTGAGTTATCTGCAATACCCGAAAAATTCTTAGAGAAAGGGATCAAAGCCTCACAGGGGGAATCAGTCGGTTGTCTTTATCAGTACCTCGAAACTAAAAAGCTACTTGATGGGAAGACTGTTTCTTATCCCCGTGTGATTGGTGAACGTGACCCGAATAATCCCTTTCATTGGCGATGGGCATTCAATTGGAAAGAGAAGATAAACGGGGCATGGAAAGGCAAAAGTATAGGTTCAATTCCCCCTGGCGCTGTTCCAATGATTCGGACACTGCAACAAGAGAGGGCAACGCGTGAGAATATCATCGCCTTTATCAAAAAAGCGAAAACCAAAAAAACATTACCAAAATTAGATGTCTGCAAAAATTTTGATAACACATATAAAAAACCAACACTTCCAGATGATGCACCGATCGCCATAGTACTTTTTGCTGGTGGCGGCGGGATTGAAGCTGGCATGGTTGAAGCCGGGATTCGTCCGGTCATTGCAGTAGAGTTTGACCCAAGTAAACCAGAACTAAGTCGGGCGATCGCCAAAACTCATCACCACAACTTTAGCGAGTATGGCTGTAAAATAATCCAGCTAACAGTCCAAGAAGTAGCACAGTCAGGATTTATAGGTTTTACCCGCCGCCCCGATTACCTCCACGCCTCCCCAGTGTGTGCCAACTTCAGTCAAGCTCATACTGCAAAAGCGGGAAAAGGTATTGAAACGGCTGACGATCTGAGTGCAGCGATCGCTATTGCAGAAGCCATCCGACAGTTGCAGCCACGGGTGTTTACTCTCGAAAATGTCCCGCGCTATCAGAACAGTCAGAGTTTTAGTATCATTCTGCAAGTTCTGGAATCAGAGGGATACTTGGTTGATTACAACGTGGTCAACATGGCTGACTTTGGGTTGCCCCAGGCGCGGCGACGGTTAGTTCTGGTTGCAAGTAGGGGGTTTCGGGTTGCCCTACCTACGGGAGCTACACCTTGTGGTTGGTACGAGGCGATCGCGCATTTCATCCCCGGAATGCCTGATTCACAGCTTCTACCTAAACAGCAACAAGCTTTAGGGACTTCCAAAGAATAAATTATTCCAAAAACAAATGATTATCATTATTGTCTATGGCATATTTTATTTTCTGGAAGTCCCTTAGCCTTGGATGCACTAACCCGGATTATAAGTTTTCCCTGACCACTTTTCATAAGAAGCAATCCGAGATTCTTTTTCTTGAGCAATATTCCGATCTTCGAGGTTTGAAACCTTAAAGGTTACTTGCAGGCTGCCTTCGTTATCCGTACAGTTAGCATCATTAGGAGCCAACCACAAACTATCACTTGGGTCAGCCAAACTAGTAGAAATCTTGCACCAATCACCAACAACAAAGGGCTCGCCATTAGAACCGAGCTTGCCAATCAACTGACCACAGAAGCCACGGGGGCCAGTGTAAGGCCAGTTAATATTTTTATCATTTTCGGTTGACAGCATGTATGTAGCACCGGAATTGGGAGTGCGCCCATTCGCATCACGTCGCCCAAAGGCTGGATCTTTAGTATTCACATTCCATTCCCCCTCCGCCCTGACAATTACCCAGCTCCCAGCATTTTTCTGTAAGCCTGGCTTGTAACCTGTATCTTGCCAACCTTTTGACGCATAGATGTCCATAAGTACTATTTTCCAAAATTATTGTTTTTAAATGTATCAGTTCTGCACAACAATGGTCGCCACAAAACATTAGTCCCGTGCAAAACAATATTGCACCAGCACATATAGTTGCTGGCTGAAAGCGTCTAGCTTGACAAATGCTTTAGCAGAAGCTAATCGAAGTGTATGCCGGTACACTTCATGCCTTTAATATTTCAAAACTTTCATGAGAATGCAAGGAAAGTTAAAGCAGTTAAGAAAGTTAAGCAAACATTTAAATAAATTTCATATAACAGCTTGCTTGCTTTACAAAAACTTTATAATATGGGGTAAATATAGCAAAGACACTGTTGGCGAAATATTTTTTCACATTAAAAAGCGATAAAAATTAATCAATTTGGAGAAATCGTGAGTGACTTCTTGCAGCAGTTTTGGCACCAATCAGAAACTGTCAACCAGAAGTTTTATTTCTTGAATAAATCGATTAAGTACTTTCTGTGCTGCTTTGTAAGCTGAAGCTTGCCGTCCCAACTTCAATTCAAATAAAATGCGAAGCGCTAACGCGCCCCTCCGCTAACGCATATCGCCTCAAAATCTACAACATCATGCACAAAGTTAATGGCTGACCGTTTCTTAAGCTCTAAATTTTCTTTTTGAAGATTCTGTACTTGGGCGATGAGTCTCGGAATCTCCAGATCGTCCCGTGTAATACTCGGCAATGGTTCAGAAAAATTCTGTGTATTAGAAGTAGAAATATTTGAATTCTTCCGTGTAATACATGGGGTCAGGTTACTTCTAACTATTTCCTGGCATCTGTACTGCCATCAGCAAATACATTCTGGAACAATTTGTAGTTTATGACTTGCTTGAGCCGGATGCGTTGCAAAGCGCAAGTCCGCTTCTCTTGGGGCGGGATTATAGCGATATAGTCCTGCTACCCGACCACGGTGATGCCGAGATCGCTAGAGGTCTGGGTAAAAAAGCTGAGGAAGCGATTTATATTTCTATTAAGAAATAGTTCTAATAGTTTTGAGAGTATACTTCTTGCAGAAGTGGGGAAAAGGGGAAGGGGAAAAGAATAAGAAAAAACCTTTACCCTTTTCCCACAAGAGTGCAAAAGTTACTTTTGCAAGAGGTTTAGTGATTACAGAGTGAGCGTTCGCCTTTCTCTACTGCTGTGTTAGTTTTCAGATAATCCTGCATCAACTTGCAACCATAATTCAGTGCATCTAGGTGAAGAATTCGCTGCAAATTCCAAAAAATGAGCGTGTTGTCATCACCCCCTGAAGCTAAAAAACTCCCGTCGGGGCTGATAGCAATTTGCCTAATCGCTGCGGATTGATGCTTTTGTGTTCACAGAAATTAATTGCCGAGAAAATTATTGCAGAGTAAAGCGGATTATATTCTGAGCCTGAAAGAGAATCATCCCACACTGCATCACCAAGTCAAAAACTGGTTTGGGGCACTTTTGCAAGAGTTCTACAGCATTTGCGGTTGGCACTCAGTTGAAACACCCTAGATTCTACTACACAGAAGTTTCAATACAAAGTAAGTAATATTTTGACTAAATAAGTTAACTTAGTCCAATTTTTGCCGTCAAATATTGTAGCAGCAACATATTATAAAGTTACTGTAAAGCAATCAAGCTATTATATGAAGCTTATTTAAATATTACCTTAACTCTCTTAACTTTCTTAACTGTCCTTGCATCTTTGTGGTTATTCTGAAAAACTAGTGACTCAATGTACAGGCGTTAAGAACCACTGTAATAGGAGCAAAGAGTCATTAAGCTTCTATATCTTGGCAGTACTATCGTATCTTTAATTCTCAATGGGTTGTTAGAGAGTTAAATAATCTTTACTTTCTCACCCCCTAAGCATTAAATATCATATAGGTCAACTTAGATTACTAAGATTAATCTAGTAACTTTTCAGGATAATCCTGTTTTGTCATTCTTGGAAAACAATAATCTTAGTTAAACTCTGAGGCTTTGATTTCATCAATATTTAAGGCTTTATTTTCTAATATAAACTCAAATTTATAGCCAAGAGATGAAAGCTAAAGCCCCACAAGCCTTTGGGTTATTTAATTCTTCAAAAGTGACAAAACAGGGACAAACTCTAAATTCCCAATCACTAGCTTTTAAATCATGTTCTGATGCTGTAGTACTCCTTGATCATGTTATTAACGCATAATGCCGTAAATCTAATAAAAAAGTGATGAAAAAATTCTTCAGTATCTATAAAGGGCAAGGAAAACGATTGTGGAGCAAGACTAAATTACTAGCTACGGTTGGTATTACTTTAGTATCAGTTAACACGCTATGTCTTACCTTAAGTAACAGAAGTAGTACTGCTTCGGAAACGACAAATTCCTCTTCATCGGGAGACTTTTTAAAGACGGCAGGTATTCCGCCTCTAGGAGCGAATAATCCTGCTTGCCGACCGGATGCTGCTCACCCTCAGCCAATAATACTCGTACACGCCACTGCCACAGTTATGGCTCAGGACTGGTCTGTACTTTCTCCAGCACTGGCAGCTAAAGGGTACTGCGTATATGCTTTAAACTATGGGAACCGTGCAACAGGCCCGATCGAAGATTCAGCACAAGAACTTGCTGTCTTTGTAGATAATGTGTTAGCTCTAACAGGCGCTCAAAAAGTTTCCATCATTGGTCATAGTCAAGGTGGAATGATGCCCCGTTACTATATAAAGTTCCTTGGTGGTGTAAATAAGGTTGACGACTTGATTGCGCTTGCTCCTTCCAACCACGGTACGACAGCTGATGAACTACGCTTTTTATGCGCCAGGGTGAATTTTCCTCTTATAGGCCCCGCTTGCGACCAACAGGTGACAGGCTCCGCATTTATGACAAAGCTGAACCAAGATGACGAGACCCCAGCACCCGTCTCCTACACAGTAGTTACTACTCGTTACGACGAGATAGTTATACCCTATACTTCAGCTTTTTTAAATGGGCCGTCTGAGCGGGTAACAAATATTACTTTGCAAGATTACTATCCGCTAGATATTACAGGTCACGTAGCTATATCTTACGACCTTAATGCCTTCAAATTTGTGTTTGATGCACTGGCCCACCCAGGCCCAGCAGCAGTTAACAATAGGTAATGATGGAATGGTATTAGGGCGTGCCGTCAATTGAGGCAAATCACAGAAGCGGCATATTTTGTTGCTGACGCAGCCAAAAAGCCGCCCCCATTATACCTATAAGAGCCAACGCAGTGGTAGTGCTTGGCTCTGGAATGTTTTTCAAAAACACCTGAATGGTTCCACTGACTTTTGATTTGCCTGTGGTAGGGATATTTGGGTCTAGACTGTATCCTAACCTGCCTAACCAAACGGTTGCCCCCAGCGCTTCCAGTTTTCTTGTTGAAAAGTATAGCCTTAGCCCGCACTTCTACTATTCATAGTTCAATTATGCAATGCCTTAATAGTTATTAAAGTGATTGCAGAGTGAGCGTTCGCCTTTCTCAACTGCTGTGTTAGTTTTCAGATAATTTTGCACTAACTTGCAACCATAATTCAGTGCATCTAGCTGAAGAATTCGCTGCAAATTCCAAAGAATAAGCGTGTTGTCATCACCTCCTGAAGCTAAAAAACTCCCGTCAGAGCTGATAGCAATTTGCCTAATCGCTGCGGTATGTCCTCTAAGAGTAGTTATTTCTGTACCATCAAGTTTCCAAAGTTTGACAGTAGCATCTACGCTACCAGAAGCAAGTATTTTTCCATCGGGACTAAACGCAACTCCCCAAATTGCAGCACTGTGACCAATGAATGTTTTCAGCAACTTTCCATCCAGCGTCCACAACTTAACGGTATTGTCACCACTTCCAGTAGCTATCATTTTGCTGTCAGAGCTAAATGCAACTCTCCATACTGCCGCCGAGTGCCCTACAAGGGTTTTGAACAACTTGCCATCAAGTGTCCATAGCTTAACAGTACCGTCGCCACTGGCAGAAGCAATGAATCGACCGTTTGGACTAAATACAACTTGCCACACTTCTGCAAGATGTCCCTTGAGAATCTGGGGCGCAAGTTGATTGCGTTGCCATATTTTAACAATTTTGTCAGCATTTGCCATTGCGATGGTTTGACCATCAGGACTCAATACTGCTGTCAAGAGCTTACTCTGAGAATCTTTGTAAGTAGCAACATTAGTGCCGTCTGGCTTTTTGAGTTTTACAATATCATTATCAATGGCAAGAGCAATTAACTTATTATCTTCACTGAATGAAACCTCAAAGACCATGCTTCCAGGTTCAGTTAAAGTTTTGAGCAACTTGCCTTGGCGATTCCAAAGTTTAATAGTATTTTCGTGGCTGGCTGTAGCGATGGTCGAACTATTGGAGGTGATAGAAATTGACCAAATCCCGGCTTTATGGGGAATAATAGAGTGTTGAAATGGGTTCTTACTCTGCCAGAGTCGGACAACGTTTTCTGTGCCTGCCGAAGCAATAAAGCTGCCGTCAGGGCTAAAAGTTACTCCCCAAACTGATGCAGTATGTCCTCTAAGCGTCCTCTGTTTTGTACCATCAATGTTCCAAAGTTTAATCGTTTTGTCGAGACTAGCAGTGGCAATCGTTTGACCATCGGGGCTAAAAGCTACTCCCCAAACACCGGCACTGTGACCAATAAATGTTTTATACTGCTGGTAACCTCTTCCTATGCTGTCTCGCTGCCAAAGTTTGACAGTTGTGTCTTCACTCGATGAAGCAATAAAGCTACCGTCAGGGCTGAAAGCTACTCCTATAACCCAACCAGTGTGACCTTCCAGGGGCTTTAGCGGCTTGGCGTTTTGCCATCCTGAAATGTCTCGTTTCCACAGTTTTGCTGTTTTGTCTGAACTTGTGGCAACAATGATTTGACCATCGGGGCTAAAAGCTACTCCCCAAAACGCCGCTTTGTAATCTTGAAATGTTTTTAGCAAAGTGCCGTCACGTTTCCAGAGTTTCACCGTTTTATCCCAACTGGCAGAGGCAAGAAACTGACCATCGGGGCTAAAAGCTACTCCCCAAACTGAAGCCGTGTGACCTTTGAAAGTGTTGAGCAAGGTACCGTTACGCTTCCAGAGTTTGATAGTGCCATCTTCACTGGCCGAAGCGAGTATCTTACTGTCAGGGCTAAAATCAACCGCCCTAACTGTTGCGGTATGATCTTTGAGAGTTGCTACTTCTGTACCGTCACGTCGCCAAAGCTTAATTGTTTTATCTGTACTTGCTGAGGCAATCAGAGAACTGTCAGGGCTAACATCTACAGCTAAAACAGCTGCTGTATGACCCGAAAAACGGTTGTATTCATCTGCTCCATACACAGATTGCCGCAGTACATCTTCCACTTGATGTTCAATATTTGTGTTTGCAGCACCTAAGTTTTGCAGTCTTTTTTTGGCTTTAATGGCTTCTATGAGTGCATCTAATCGACGGTTTGAAGAGAATAGTCCCTCCGAAGAAGATACAAGCGCTTGAATTTCGCTGATTTTAGCTTGAGTTTCGCTTTCTTGAGTCAGGCGATACAAAGTGAAAGTTCCTATTCCCAAACTAATAGAAACGAGTAAGCCAATACTTACTGCAACTAGTAAATATCTCTGTAATAAAGCCGTTCTTTTCTCTTGTACTAGCCGTGCTTTTACTTCTTTTGCGGTTTTTTTCTCTTGTGCTAGTCGTGCTTCTACCTCTAGTACCCGTGCTGCCTCCAGTACCATTTGCACTTCTTGGCGATCGCATTCAACACTTGCAGCTAAAAATTGATAATCCAAATCGCTTAGACTCTTGCCCTGCGACCAATTTTGAGTATCTTTTAAAGCTTGCCCTCGCAACAGACGCGATTCATCTTTGTAACCTGATGCCACCCAAGCATTAAATGTTTGCGAGTAGGGACGGAGATTATCTAGTTGTCTCAACACCCATTGGGCATTAAAAACATTCCGATAAATAGGATTTTTAATTTTGAGATAGCCGTTGTGTCTTTCTACTAAACCGGACAACAACAGTTGTGTTTGTTCTCGACTATCATCACTCGGAACGCAATGAAGAGGCGGAGGGGGAAACTCTTCTCCCACACTCTCCATCTCTTGATCCTCTTCTGCTTGCAATACCTGTTGATAAATACCCAACAACCGCCCTGCCTGTTGTTCGTCGAATAAAAGGCGATCGCGAATAGTACGCAAATGTTCAGGTTCGTCTTGTGACTGCCAATTTTGAATAATCTGCTTAAGCACTAATTGCTCTACCCACAATGCTTCTGTATCTGGAGGTAAGGTAATCTTCCCTCTAGTAGTTTCAAAAGCAACTTCAGTAATTAAGTCACAGAGTTTTTGTGTCAAAAAGGGTTGTCCGCCTGTCCAATAAATAATCTCTTGCAGTATTGCTTGTGGCTGGCTGACTACTTTTTCTAATCCTAGAAGCAAAGGCGTGGCTTCATGCAGTCCAAAGCCTTGTAACTCAATTGCTTTACCAAGGTTAAAGGGCGTGCGGCGTTTATCAGCAATCAAGTCAGAGGGACTAGCTACACCAAATAGTGCAAATCCCAAGCGTTCAAAGTTTGAGTTATGTGGCCGTAGATTATAGCACTGACGCATCCAAGCAAAAAAGTCGTTAATTGGGAAACTTAAACTCAGCAGGCTATCAATCTCATCAATAAATATAAAAATGTGTTTGGTTTTGCCGTCTCGTAGAAAATCATTTTTGAGATTTGGTAGTAATATATCTTCAATAAATAGCTGTAGTTTTTGCACTGAGGAAATACCTGATTGCATTTCCCACCAACGCTGAAAGTCAATTTTTGACCCTAATTTTAAACTATAGAATAAGCTGATAATAATACCTTTGTACCATTGCTCTGGTGTAGTATCTTCAATACCCAAGCGAGTCATATCCAAGTAAACACAGCTATGCCCTTCTTCTTTAAGACGATAACTTGTGCGTTGTAGTAATGATGACTTGCCCATCTGACGAGAGTTGAAGACATAACAAAAATTGCCAGCTTTCAAGCTAGCATAAAGCTGTTCATCTGCCTGACGGGTAACGTATGTGGGGTCGTCGCTGCGGAGACTACCCCCTACTTGATATCTCATATCTAAGTGTAATTATAGATGCGTTTAAATATTCTCAGCATCCTGAGATGCTTAGATTGGGCTGCGCCTATGCGATACTTGATATTGAGTTAGTGCCTTACTGTTGCTCTATGAAACAATTGTACATAGTTGTTTCGCAAAATAGGCACGGTAAAGTTCGCAACGTGGTAAAACGCGATCCCCTTCAAAGCAAATTAATCCCAAACTTTCAAGCTTGTAAGTATCAAAAGGATTGAAAAAAATATCTTGCTTTCCTGCCAGAATTTCAGCATAGACCTTTGCCAGTCTAGGATTTTCTTGCAGTTTTATCAACTGTCGCCATAAATGATCGCGGTAGATACCACCATTGACGATCGCTTCCTCTATTATTTCTTGCAGGGCTATTTCTTGAGACCGAAGATAGTACAAACTAATCTGAATTAGTGCTGGATGTCCTCCTACTAGTGACATTAGTTGGGCAAAATCTTTAGCTTTAAACGAGTCTAAACTATACCGCCTAGCTAAATCTTCTACTTGTGGTTGAGTAAAATCGTTCAGACGAATAGGTAGACCAATATTAAAAGGAGAGAGGTTAATATCCATAGAGATGTACTCTTCGGTTGAGTAAACCATTACTAACCTCAGCTTTTGCCAGTTGGGATTATGTCGTGCTTCTTCACACCATGATCGCAACAATGCAAAAAACTCGTGACAAATGTGAGGATACTCAAAAAAACGGTCAATTTCATTCAACACTAAAACTACTGGGCTTTGACATTGTTCGAGCAAATAGTTTTCTAAATAGAAGCCGCTACTCAAGTTGTAGCCAATTTGTTCATTCCACTTTTCCTCGATATTGGGGTCAATACCTAACCCTGTTGCAATTTTCCAGCAAAGACGACGCAACAGTTTATTTAAATCAGTTAAACACTCACTATCGAATTGGTAGCAATTCAGATTTACAGTCTGATACCCAAGTTTCTGTGCAAAGGCGCAAAGCCTCAACACAAGAGAACTTTTACCCATCTGTTTGGGGGATCTAATCCGAATCACACAGCCACTAGTAGTTATTTCTCGATAAACTTTTCTCTCTAGTGGAGGACGTTCAATATAAAAGTGAGAATCTAAAGGTACGGGGCCATCCGGGTATGACCAAAGATTTTCTATTTGTTCAGTTTGTGTGTGATCTTTTCCGACAAATGAGGTTAATTCGGAACATTGAGATAAATCTTCTTCTATATTTGCAATAGATAATAACTCAGATGTTTGAGTCTCATTTGCTTTATTAACTATGGTGTAGTCTTCACTGTGTAATTCTAGATTAAAAGCGCTAAAGCAGAGTTTTATAGTTTTTTGATCTACACTTTCACTTAAAGACCATAATTTACTCAAAGTTCTAGTAGAAACATGAATGCGCGAGCTTATTTCTTCTAAACTTAAGTGTTCGCCTTTATTTTCTACTATCTCCACAGAATGAATTGCTGATTGTAACCGTTTAATCCCTGTGGAAGTTAGTACAACTCCTCGCTTACGTTTAGTTTTATACATTGGTGTCCCAGGTATTTATGATCAATGAGTGTCAGAACATTTCTTTTTACATACTGAAACTATAATTTAATGTGGCAATCTTTGATACATTTTATTTCATTTTCTCCTAAGATATATTGGAATTCTAACAAACAAGTTACATTATACTAGCTTGATAGTAAACAATGGCATCAGTTATCTATTCATCCTACTTTTCCTACTTCTTTACTGGGTATTTTGATGGTTGTCTTGCAAAAACTCTCTAAAGAAATGAAGTCTTTGTATTTACCTGAACTTGTACAAATGTGATTTAATAAATAATGTAATATTTTTAACTTGTATAATTTATAACTTTTTTGTTATTGTATTTTAAAAATTTTATCGCTTCAGTAGAACTTTAAGTACTGAGTACTAATAGTTGTGAAACTCCTTTTAATCAAGACTAGGTTGAAAACTTCGCAGAAATTATGCACAACTAAAGCCCAAACATATACGAGTAGATGATATATTATTTAGTAATAAATTATACTTGTACATCAGTTAGACAATGCAGAACTTATCTAACAGATGTATTTTAATTACTAGCTCCTACCAAGAAAAGGGAAGATTTTCTAACTGTCTTGATACCCATTGAGGAGTGAAGACACTCCGGTAAATCGGATTTTTAACTCTCAGATAGCCGTTATAATTTCCCACCAAACCAGATAGCAACAGTTGCGTCTGTTCTTCACTATTATCGGCTGGTATTAAGTTATCTATCGGGTTCCTATTCCTTAATTCCTCTACTTGTAAGACCTGTTGATAAATGTTTAATAACTTTCCTGCTTTGTGTTTGTCAAAAAGTAAGCGATCTCTTATGGTACGGAGATGTTCAGGTTCATCTTGAAATTCCCAATGTTGAATAATGCGCGATCGCACCAATTGCTCTACCCAATATCCTTCAGCACCGTTCGGTATGGTAATTGTTTCCTTATAACTTTCTAAGGCAACTTGCACAACTAACTGACAAAGCTTCTGCGTGAGAAATGGCTGTCCTTTTGTCCAATGAATAATATACGCCAATATTGCCTGTGGGTGGCTAACTACTTCTTCTAAACCTTCAAGTAGGGGCATAGTTTCATGTAATTGAAAGTCAGATAACTTAATTGCTTGACCAATGTTAAAGGGAGTTCGATGTCGATCAACAATTAGGTTAGATGGACTGGCTACACCAAACAAAGCGAAACCCAAGCGTCGAAAACTTGGGTTGTGTGCTTGCTGCTCATAACAGTAACGAATCCAGATAAAAAAATCGTTGATCGGGAAATTCAAACTCAGCAGGCTATTAATATTATCGATAAAGATGAAAATACGATTATTTTGAATTTCTTTCAGCAACACCTGTTCAACAAATTGATACAGCCGTTGTACAGGATCAAGCTCTGATTCTTGCTCCCACCAACTTTCAAAGTTGATTCGCTCTGTCAGATTTAACTTGTGAAACAAACTGAAAATAATACCCTTGTACCATTGTATAGGTGTAATTTGATTAGTACCTAATAAAAATGAATTTAGATGAACACATATATAATTTTCTTTTTCTAAGCGATGAAGAGTCCTGTGTAATAAAGATGATTTGCCTGTTTGGTGGCAGTTAAAGACGTAGCAAAATTCTCCTGTCTTTAATCTAGTATAAAGTTGTTCGTCTGCTTGACGGACAATATATGTAGAGTCATCATACTTCAGGCTACCACCGACTTGATATCTCATATTCAAGTCAATCATTTTAAATAGGGACACTTGTAATCTTTTAACCAATACTATATTTAAATACAACAATCCTCTGATAATATTTAACTATAATTTTCATCATTTTTACTATTAATTGGATTTAAACTATTTTATCTATTGTTAGATTATTTAATGGCGTTCGCCCTGCCTTATCACTTTCAAAAAATAGTCGCATCTTAACTTTTATCTTATATGCCGAGCTTTCTCAATCACTGCGCTTACTTCCTTTTTATTGCGTTTTTGAATTTAACTTTGATAAATCTAGGTTGAGATTTTTAGCGATGGCGTAACTGCTCAGTGTAGCTAATTGCAAAATATAATTTTAACTAAACTTATTTTGGTTAATAAATAAAGTTTTGTGATAAATAGATGGACATAAATAAAGTGGAGATAGGGCAGGCGAGACAGATACATCACAAGAGGTTCATTGTTTTTGTAAGATAGGCATTATACCTACCATACTCAGTAAAAGAGTATTTAATATTTAATTAAGTTTATCTACTTATTACCAATGCAAACAAGAATGCGAATCAACATAGTCCATGACTTTTCACAGCAGACGTGTAGTGAGAGATGACAACTAAATTAGTCTATGAATAAAATCGATTTTTGGAGAAAAATTATATATTTTTAGATGATTAAAGAGCAATCGCCCAAGAGATAGTGCCAAAGTGAATTACTATATCATTTGCAGACTTATCTTCTCTTAGCTACAAATAAAAGTCAAGGAAAGTTAAGACATTTAAGCAAATTCTTAAGATAGTTGAGACAGGAATACTCCTTGGTTAAGGAAAAAAGTAGGCTCAAACCCTTGAAATATCCTTATCTATAAAGCCCAAAAGAGCTTAAGCGAGCAGTATTAGTTAAGCCAGTTAATAAAAAAATAAGTTGTGTTTTGAAGTAAAAAATTATTAAAATAATGACCAGCCATTCTAAATCAAGAAAATGCGATTATTACCAAGTAACAAAAAGCCTAAAGTTACTCAAATTTATAACTGATCTTGAAATTTCTTTTTTGACATTTTGTTTTAGTAACTATTACACTTTTTAATCCATTAAGTGATTTGAAAATTGAATCTATTGACTACAGGCTCATCGCTATCACCAGACAAACTAAGCTGTTGTTACTGGTGAGTCCAGTCGGCGGTGTCGGTTTCCGTCCCGTCGAACTGGCATTAGCGAGCCTGTAAGCATCAACTGTAAAGCGCTTCGGGCATGGCTTCGCTTAACGCGCAGCGTCTTTGCTAGGAGAAAGGCAAAGAAAGATTTCTTTTTTCACTGACTTTGCTTGTGGTGATTTCTTGCTCAATAGCCGTTGCAGCGCTGCCTCTATTGCTTTTAGTAAATCATTGCTTTGTATAATTGGCGACAAAAGGGAGAAGTCTTTGAGATACACTACAGTTTATTCTTACTCTTGATTAGAATTCCTAATTTACAAAGTTTTGAGCTTTACTGAATCGTATCGAATTATAATCTGACTTTTCCTGTTAAGTCTCTTTTGCCAGCTGCCAGCCCTCATAGAGGTGGTGCAATTTTAACCAACCTCGCCACAGTAACTGAATCTCAATGAGTGTTTTACTTCGATGTTCTAAGTAGCTGCCAAAACGAGCAACGGCTTCAACAGCCCAGCTAACTGTTAGTACTTTAGGAAGTTTAGGGGACTTAGCTTTTAAAATCCTAAGTTCAAGGGGGTTAAGAATCTCAATAGCAGGATTAGAGCATAACCTATCGACATCGCACGCTCATTCAATCGGCGGTAAGCGTAGCCATGCCGTCAGGCTTATCGCCTAACTCACAAGTTGCAAAATTTTTCTCCCACCAGTCCAGCATTGCTCGTCACCTTTAACACTAGATTTTTATTACTTTACCGTATATACCGTGCTGTCTCTTAAATCCTTTACCAGCAAGCTTTTTGAGACTTAACGGGAAAAGTCAGAATTATGATTCATTAAATATTTTAAATATCTATCTGCTTAACTTTCTTAACTTTCTTAACTTTCTTAACTTTCTTAACTTTCTTAACTGTTTTCTTAAATGTCTTCTTAAATGTCTTAACTGGTATTGCCTTCTATTGAAAAAACTGGGATTATTTATCTGATATATCTACTGGATAGTAAAAAAATAATTATGATTTTGCTTATATTTTGCTTATAATTAATAATAATAATAATTTTAATTAATAGTAGGGTTGTAATTTTAGCATTCAACGATGTGTCCGACTGTGGTGTAGGTCAAACAACACCACAGCGATATCAAAGGTAGGATAACACTTGGAATAGAACAATTTTAAGGAGTTCTCATGGATAGAATTATAAAAACAAGTTACCCACTCTCTTCTGGCCAAAAAGCAATGTGGTTTATCTACCAAATTGCTCCAGAGAGCGTTGCTTATAATATATTTATTACCGCAAAAATTAATTTTTATTTAGATATTAATGTTGTTAATAGTGTATGGAAAAAAATTTTTGAAAACCATCTTATTCTCCAATCAACGTATAGCACACACGAAGGTAAAACCGTTCAAAAAATTAATCAAAAACAGAAGTTTAAAATTGAAGTAATAGATGCCAGTAACCAAAGTGAAGATGGCTTAAAAGAGAAAATTTTTGCTGAAGCTGACCGACCTTTTAATTTAGAAAAAGATATAGTTTTCAGAGTTAACCTATTTACTCAATCAGCAAAAAAACATATTCTTATGCTAACAATGCACCATATATCTAGCGATATGTGGTCTTGTGATTTACTACTCAATGAATTTAGGGCTTTATATACTACCGAAATTAAAGAAGTTAGTCAAGAGCATACAGAGACAGCCAATAATTTTTTGAAAAAAAATAAATCTTATGCAGATTTTGTGCAATGGCAATCAGAAATGCTATCGGGTTCCACAGGAGAAAAACTCTGGCAATACTGGCGAAAACAATTAGCTGGCGACTTACCAATTTTAAATTTGCTTACCGATAAACCCCGCCCCCCAGTACAGACTTATCAAGGAGTATCATATATTTCAAAGCTAGATGAACAATTAATTCAAAAACTAAAAAATTTAGCTCTATCTTTTGGAACAAGCGCTTATCAGATTCTGCTCACAGCATTTTACGTGCTACTTTATCGCTACACTAATCAACAAGACATCCTCGTAGGCAGCCCAATGAGGGGTCGGAGCGGTAAAGAATTCAAAGAGATTATCGGCTACTTCGTTAACCTGACAGTTTTACGAGTTTCTGTTGATAAAAACGCTACATTCAACGAACTTCTTACTAGAGTCAGCAAGACAGTTAGAGAAGCCCAAAAACATCAAAATTACCCTTTTGCTCTTTTAGCAGAACAACTTCAACAACAGCGAGATCCCAGTCGTCCGCCTTTGTGTCAAGTTATTTTTACTTGGCAAGCACAGGGTTGGTGTGAACCAAAAGAGAATTCATTGCACATTCAAGAGCAAGTGCTTCAGATGGAGCCATACTTGCTTGGACAACGGGGTGCAAATTTTGATCTGAATCTAATGGGGATGGAAGCTCCGGGTGAGTTGCAACTCTGCTGGCAATACAATACTGACTTGTTTGAGGCTACTACAATCATGCGTATGGCAGGACATTTTGTGACCTTGCTTGAAGGTATTGTTGCTAATCCACAGGAGCAGATTTGGCAACTACCTCTGCTGACGGAAGTTGAGCAACAGCAGTTACTAGTGGAGTGGAACGATACTTTTGTAGATTATCCTCAAGATAAGTGCATTCATCAGTTGTTTGAGGAGCAGGTAGCGCGTACCCCTGATGCAGTAGCGGTGGTATTTGGAAATGAGCAACTGACTTACCACCAGTTAAATTGTCGCGCTAACCAGTTAGCGCACTACCTGAAGTCTTTGGGTGTGGGAGCAGATGTGCTAGTGGGTTTGTGTGTGGAACGCTCATTAGAGATGGTTATGGGAATGCTTGGAATACTCAAAGCAGAAGGGGCGTATGTACCACTTGACCCAGACTATCCTACTGAACGCTTGAGCTTTATGATAGAAGATGCTCAAGTTTCAATACTTCTGACACAACAGCAACTCCTGGAAAAGTTGCCTGGGCATCAAGCGCAGGTTATATGTTTAGATACTGACTGGCAATCTATTTCTCAGCCCAATCAGGATAATGCGTTAGTGCAGCTTACCGTAGGTATCGCCTCTGTAAAACCAACTAACTTAGCTTATGTGATTTATACTTCTGGTTCTACAGGTCAGCCAAAGGGAGTGATGCTTTCTCACCGCAATCTTTGTAACCATATGTTTTGGATGCAATCAACATTCCCCCTGACTGTAAAAGACAAAGTGCTACAGAAAACTCCCTTTAGCTTTGATGCCTCAGTTTGGGAATTTTACGCTCCTTTGTTAGTAGGCGGACAGTTACTATTAGCTCAACCAGGAGGTCATGCTGATCCTGCTTACCTGTTAGAGTTGATTTCTCAACAGCAAGTCACTACCGTTCAATTTGTACCATCTCTGTTACAAATACTCATAGAACAGGGAGGACTCGAAACTTGTCATTCCCTCAAAAACATCTTCTGCGGCGGTGAAGCTTTACCTGTTGCTTTGCAAGAGAGAGTGTTAAGTAGTCTCAACGTGAACTTGCACAATCTCTATGGGCCGACGGAAGCTTGTATTGATGCCACCTTCTGGACTTGCAAGGAAGGAATTGAGCGGCAAGTTGTCCCCATCGGCCGTCCAATAGCCAATACGCAAACCTACATTTTAGACGAGTATCTGCAACCATTACCCATTGGTGTACCTGGAGAATTGCACATTGGCGGTGTAGGATTAGCCAAAGGCTATCTCAACCGTCCTGAGTTGACAAAAGAAAAATTCATCCCTAATCCATTTGAAGAGACAGGAGAGAGTAGACTGTATAAAACTGGGGACTTAGCACGTTATTTACCAGATGGCACAATTGAATACCTGGGACGTATTGATAATCAGGTAAAAATTCGGGGATTTCGCATTGAGTTGGGAGAAATTGAAGCCATACTCAACCAACATAGCGATGTGCAGACATCTTGTGTAATTGCCCGCGAAGATACCCCAGGACAGAAGCAGTTGGTCGCTTACGTAGTAGCATACCTACAAGTGACACCTACAATCAGTGAACTGCGTCACTCTCTAAAAGCAAAACTTCCAGAGTACATGATTCCCCAGGCGTTTGTGGTGTTAGAGTCTCTACCACTAATGCCCAACGGGAAAGTAGACCTCGGCGCACTGCCAAAACCAGATTTACAGAGCCAACCTAAAGACCAATTTGTCGCGCCTCGCACCTCCACTGAAGAAATACTGGCACAAATTTGGTCACAAATTCTGAGAATAGAGCAGGTAGGTGTACATGATAACTTCTTTGAACTTGGTGGCGATTCTATCCTCAGTATTCAAATCATCATTAGAGCAAGGCAATCGGGATTAGAATTAACTCCCAAGCAATTATTTACCCATCAAACTATCGCCAAATTAGCCACCGTGACAGGCACAATCACGGAAGCCCAAATAGAGCAAGAGTTGGTCAATTGTTCTTCTTTAGAAACTGATAATTCTACTCCAAATGATTTCCCGTTATTACAAATTAATCAATTAGAACTAGAACAAATATTATCAAATTTATGAAATCAGAAATTAATAGAACAAACAGAGAAAATATAGAAGATATTTATCCTCTATCTCCGATGCAACAGGGGATGCTGTTTCATAGCTTGTACGATCAAAAATCAGACGTATATTTTGTCCAATTAAGTTGCACCTTGAAGGGAGAATTGGATGTAACAACCTTCGAGCAAGCTTGGCAGAAATTAGTAGAAAGATATTCCATCTTTCGCACAGCTTTTATTTGGGAGTCTTTGAGCCAGCCTGTACAAGTAGTATATCGACAGGTGCAGATTGCTGTTGAAACCTATGACTGGAAAAAGTTAACTTCACAGGAACAGCAACAGCAATTAAAAGCTTTTCTGGATTTTGATCGACAAAAGGGCTTGCAATTGTCTCAGGCTCCATTGATGCGCCTACATCTGTTCCAATTGGACAGCAATACTTATCAATTTGTTTGGAGTAGCCATCATTTATTACTTGATGGCTGGTCTTTATCTTTGGTAATTAAAGACCTCTTAAAGGTTTATCAAGAAAATTATCAGAATCAAACTTTCAGTTATCAACCATCTGTCAACTATCGCAACTATATTGCTTGGCTACAGCAACAGGATCAAAAACAAGCTGAAGAATTCTGGAAACAAAAACTTCAAGGTTTTACGGCACTCACTCCATTGACAGTAGAGAAACTGTTACCAAACCAAGAAAATAGCAGCGTCAGCTATGGGGAACAAAAAATTCAGTTCACATTGTCAGCAACAACCACACTTCAGTCTTTTGTCCGACAGCATCGCTTGACTCTCAATAATTTAGTGCAAGCAACTTGGGGATTGTTGCTGTCTCGCTACAGCCAAGAAACAGATGTAGTTTTTGGTGCAACTGTATCTGGTCGGGAGCCATCTATTGTTGGCATTGAATCAATGGTGGGACTATTTATCAACACCTTGCCAATGCGAGTTCAAGTTGCAGCAGACACCCAAGTGCTGACTTTAATTAAGGATTTACAAGCACAGCTACTTGAGTCTGAGCAATACTCATATAGTTCCTTGGTAGATATTCAAGGCTGGAGTAAAATACCCAGGGGTACATCTTTATTTGACAGCATTGTTGTCTTTGAGAATCTTCCAGTTGATACTGCTCTTAGCTCACACAATAATAGTTTTCACCTAGAAAATATTCAGGTTTCTCAAGAAAGTAATTATCCTCTAACATTAATAGCTCTTCCTGGTGAACAATTAGAGATAAAAATTAGCTACGATACTCGCCGATTTGATGATACAGCGATCGCTCGAATGTTGGGTCATTTCCAAACATTGCTTGAAGGTATTGTTGCTAATCCCCAAAATTGCATTTCTCAATTGCCAATGCTGACAGCAGTTGAGGAACAACAGTTATTAGTTGAATGGAACAATACTCAGGCGGACTATTCTCAGGATAAGTGTATTCATAAGTTGTTTGAGGAGCAGGTAGCACTTACTCCTAATGCTGTGGCGGTGACGTTTGGCAATCAACAACTGACTTATCAACAGTTGAACACCCAAGCTAATCAATTGGCACATTATTTGCGCTCATTGGGAGTGAAAGCCGATGCGCTGGTGGGTATTTGTATAGAACGCTCACTCTTAATGATTGTGGGCATACTGGGTATTCTCAAGGCAGGTGGTGCTTATGTGCCGCTCGATCCTGAATATCCCCAAGACCGCTTGAGCTTTATGTTAGAAGATGCTCAAGTAGGAGTACTGTTAACTCAACAGCAATTAGCCAACAAGCTACCTGAGCATCAGGCGCGAGTCGTTCGCTTAGACACCGATGGGGAAACAATAGCTCAAAACATCTCCTCAAATCTGGAAAACACCGCTACAGCCGATAATCTGGCTTATGTCATTTACACTTCAGGTTCTACAGGTAAGCCCAAGGGTGTTTTAGTCAACCACTCTAACGTAGTGCGTCTGTTTGCAGCGACAGACTCTTGCTATAAATTCAACTCTCAAGATGTGTGGACAATGTTCCACTCTTATGCATTCGACTTCTCTGTTTGGGAAATCTGGGGTGCATTGCTGTATGGTGGACGATTGGTAGTGGTTCCGTATTTAGTGACGCGATCGCCTGAATCCTTTTATGAGCTATTGTGTCAAGAACAAGTCACTGTTCTCAATCAAACACCTTCAGCCTTCCGCCAGTTAATTCAAGCCGATCAATCTATAGGAACTGCTAACGACTTAAGCTTGCGCTTGGTAATTTTTGGTGGAGAAGCCTTAGAACTGAAGAGTTTGCAGCCTTGGTTTGAGCGACACGGCGACTCCTCACCCCAGTTAGTGAATATGTACGGGATTACAGAAACTACCGTACACGTTACCTATCGTCCCTTGAGTAAAGCTGATTTGCATGATACGGCTAGTGTCATTGGCCGCTCAATTCCTGACTTACAGATATATCTGCTAGACCAAAATTTACAGCCAGTGCCAGTTGGTGTCAGGGGTGAGATGTATGTCGGTGGTGCTGGGGTGACTCGTGGCTATTTGAATCGTCCTGAATTGACTCAACAAAGGTTTATCTCTAATCCTTTTGCGGAAGTAGGAGGGAGTAGATTATATAGAACAGGAGACTTAGCTCGTTATTTACCTAATGGCGAGTTAGATTATTTAGGGCGTATTGATAACCAAGTCAAGATTCGCGGCTTCCGTATTGAGTTGGGAGAAATTGAAGGATTGTTGGCGCAACACCCAGCCATTTGGGAAAACGTGGTGATTATCACTGAGGATGAACCGGACGACAAACGTTTAGTTGCTTATGTAGTGCTGAAGGTGGAACAATCAGCCACAGTTCCAGAACTGCGTCAGTACCTGGGCAACCAACTGCCAAGCTACATGATACCCAACGCCTTTGTGTTGCTGGAATCTTTACCTCTTACCTCTAACGGAAAAATCGATCGCCGCGCCCTACCAAAACCAGACTTAGACAGCACACTATTAGAAAAATTTGTTGCACCACGCACTCCCATTGAGGAAATGCTGACACAAATTTGGACACAAGTGCTGAAAATAGAACAGGTAGGCATTCATGATAACTTCTTTGAACTAGGGGGACATTCCCTACTAGCAACGCAACTGGTTTCACGCATCCGTAACCTTTTCAAAGTGGAACTACCATTGCGTGAGTTATTTACTAATGCAACAGTAGCCCAATTAGCGCGATCGCTCCAACAGTTGCAACAACAAGATATCGCCCTGACTTCTGTGCCTATCCTCAAGCGAATGGAGAATGTAGAACTACCACTGTCATTCGCTCAACAGCGTTTATGGTTTTTAGACCAGTTCGAGCCGAATAGTCCCTTCTATAACATATCCTTAGCTTTACGTTTAGCAGGAAATCTCAAAATTAGAGCTTTAGAACAAAGCTTACAAGAAATAATTACCCGTCACGAAGCTTTACGCACTAACTTCATCACTGTTGATGGAAAAGCTTCACAAATCATTCAAACACATATAAATTGGCAAGTTTCTGTTGTTGACTTACAACATCTGCCAGAGAGTGGACAAGAACTAGTCACACAGCAATTAGCACAAGAACACGCTCTTCAACCCTTTGACCTAGCAACACAACCATTAATCAGGGCGACATTAGTAGTGCTGTCTCATACAGAACACATATTGTTAGTCTGTATGCACCACATTGTCTCTGATGGCTGGTCAATGGGTGTATTTGTCAAAGAATTAGACACTCTTTACGATGCCTATGCTCAAGGTAAATCTCCCAATTTAGCACCACTACCGATTCAGTACGCAGACTTTGCACTATGGCAGAGACAGTGGTTGCAAGGAGATATACTACAAAATCAATTGGATTACTGGCAACAACAACTCAAAGATGCACCAGCTTTATTAGCATTGCCCACAGACCGACCCAGAGGGTCAGTACAGACTTTTGCAGGCGCACACCACAAGTTTGAACTGTCTGTTGATCTAACTAGTAAGGTGATAAAACTCAGCCAGGAACAAGGTTGTACCCTCTTTATGACGCTATTAGCAGCTTATGATACGCTGCTCTATCGCTACACAGGTGTAGCAGATATTTTGGTCGGGACACCAACTGCTAACCGCGATCGCATTGAAATAGAAGGGTTAATTGGCTTTTTTGTCAATACTTCAGTAATGCGTACTAATTTGGCAGGCAATCCTAGTTTTAGCGAATTATTGGGTCGCGTTCGGGAAATGGCAATGAATGCCTATGCTCATCAGGACTTGCCTTTTGAAATGCTGGTGGAAGCATTGCAGCCAGAACGCAGCCTCAGTCATAGCCCACTGTTCCAAGTGTTGTTTGTACTGGAGAATGCGCCTATATCAACTGTGGAGTTAACTGGATTAACTGTCAATCTACTCAAGGTAAAGAGTAAAACTGCCAAGTTTGATTTGACTTTGGCAATGGAGAACACTGCTACTGGACTGGTGGGTGTGTGGGAGTATAACACTGACTTGTTTGACGCAGGCACTATTGAGCGGATGGCTGGTCACTTTGTAACATTGCTAGAAGCAATTGTGGCAAATCCACAACAGCGCATTTCCCAATTGCCCTTGTTGACACAACCTGAGCAGCATCAACTGTTAGTTGAGTGGAATGATACACAAGTAGAGTATCCCCAGGATAAATGTATTCATCAATTGTTTGAAGAGCAGGTAGAACGCACCCCCGATGCAGTAGCGGTGGTGTTTGAAAATGAACAACTTACATACCAGCAATTGAATTGTCGTGCTAACCAGTTGGCGCACTTTTTGCGGTCTTTGGGTGTGGGAGCTGATGAGCTAGTAGGGATTTGTGTAGAGCGTTCCTTAGAAATGATTGTGGGACTGTTGGGCATTCTTAAGGTAGGCGGTGCATATCTGCCACTTGACCCAGAATATCCAACTGAACGTTTACACTTTATGCTTGAAGATGCTCAAGTGAAAGTGCTGCTGACCCAGCAACCATTAGTAGAGTTGGTTCCTGAACATCAGGCGTGTAACATTTACTTAGACACCGATTGGGAAAAAATAGCTCAAAACAGTAAATCAAACCCAAAAAACTCTCTAACACCCGATAATCTGGCATACGTCATCTACACTTCTGGTTCTACAGGAAAACCTAAAGGCGTTTTAGTTAATCATATTAGCGTTGTTAACCTGTATACAGATTTTCAAACAAAAAAACCTTTAAGTGTTAGCGATCGCTGTAGTTTATGGACTAGTATAAGTTTCGATGTCTCAATCTATGAAATCTTTTCAGCGTTATTAGCGGGAGCGTCACTATACATCGTTCCAGAACTCGCACGTCTTGATACCATCACATTCACCAATTGGTTGGATTCCCAGCAAATCTGTAGTGCCTACATTCCACCTTTCATGCTCAAGGATTTTTTGGCTAGGCTCTCAAAAACACCCAACAAGCTTTCATTGCAGAGATTGCTGGTAGGAGTAGAACCAATTCAAGAGCAGCTGTTAATATCGCTAAGTCAGCGAATTCCTGATCTGTGCATCATTAATGGTTATGGGCCCACAGAAACAACTATTTGTTCAACCTTATACCCGCTTCAGTTTCAAAGTATTGGTAACAGAAATACGCCAATTGGCAAACCAGTACAGAATACAGACATTTTTCTGCTAGATGACCAGATGCAGCCGATTCCTGTTGGCGTGATTGGCGAAATTTACATCGGTGGTATTGGTCTAGCGCGAGGCTATCTCAACCGAAAAGAGTTAACACAAGAGAAATTCATCCCCAACCCTTTTAGCGGTGAGCCGCATTCCCGACTCTACAAAACTGGAGATTTAGCCCGCTATTTACCCGATGGCAATATTGAATACATAGGACGCATCGACAATCAGGTAAAAATTCGTGGTTTCCGCATTGAGTTAGGAGAAATTGAAGCAGTACTGAACCAAAATGTTGATGTGCAAGCATCTTGTGTTATTGCTCGTGAATATATCCCTGGACAGAAGCGGTTAGTCGCCTACATAGTGCTACATCAGCACTGTACACCAGCAATTAGCGAACTGCGGCAATACCTGAAGGCAAAAGTCCCAGAGTACATGATACCCAATGCTTTTGTAGTGCTGGAGTTTCTACCAATAACACCAAACGGTAAAGTAGACTATCGTGTCCTACCTATGCCAGATTTGCAAAGCAACATAGGTAAATATGTTGCTCCACGCACTCCCACCGAAGAAATGCTGGCACAAATATGGACACAAGTGCTGAAACTAGAGCAAGTAGGCATTCATGATAACTTCTTTGAACTGGGGGGACACTCGCTACTAGCAACGCAACTGGTTTCACGCATCCGCAAGATTTTCCAAGTGGAACTACCATTGCGTGAGTTATTTGCCACAGCCACAGTTGGCGATTTAGCGCAATCAATTGAGCAATTACAGCAACAGGATTTCGCTACAGCTCCACCCATCTTGCCAAGAGCCGAAAATGTAGAAATACCACTGTCATTTGCTCAACAGCGTTTATGGTTTTTAGACCAGTTCGATCCTAACAGTGCTTTATACAACATTCCTTTAGCTTTGCGTCTAGTAGGAACTCTGGAGAGAACTGCCTTAGAACAGAGCTTACAAACAATAATTGCGCGTCACGAAGCCCTACGCACCAACTTCATCACCGTTGATGAACAAGCAACACAAATTATTCAAACCCAAACAAACTGGCAAGTTTCAATTGTTGACTTGCAGAATTTACCCTTAACTGACCAAGAAATAGCTGTACAGGAATTAACGCAACAGCAAGCTTTACAACGCTTTGATCTAGCAAGCCAAGCATTAGTTAGGGCAACTTTACTGGTGGTGTCAGAGACAGAACACATATTGTTAATGTGTATGCACCACATTGTTTCAGATGGCTGGTCAATAAGTGTATTTGTCCAAGAATTAACAGCTTTGTATAACGCTTATATTCAAGGTCAGCCTACCACTTTAGCACCACTACCTATTCAGTATGCAGATTTCGCCATCTGGCAGAGACAGTGGTTGCAAGGTGATGTACTTCAAAGTCAATTGGATTACTGGCAAAAAAAACTCAAAGATGCACCAACTTTATTACCGCTTCCCACAGACCGACCCAGACCATCTGTGCAGACATTCGCTGGCGCAACTCAACAGTTTGCACTCTCTGTTGAGTTAACTAAAAAACTGACAAAACTCAGCCAAGAGCAAGGTTGTACTCTCTTTATGACCTTGTTAGCAGCTTATGATACATTACTTTTCCGCTACACAGGTGTAGCAGATATTTTGGTGGGAACACCAATTGCTAACCGCGATCGCAGCGAAGTAGAAAGGTTAATTGGCTTTTTTGTCAATACATTAGTTTTGCGGACTGATTTATCAGGCGATCCCAGCTTTAACGAATTACTGGGTCGGGTTCGGCAAATGGCAATGGATGCTTATGCTCATCAGGATTTGCCATTTGAAATGTTGGTAGAAGCATTGCAGCTAGAAAGAGACCTCAGCCATGCACCACTATTTCAGGTAGATTTTCTGCTCCAAAATGATCCTTTATCAGCAGTAGAGTTGACTGGATTAACTGTCAGTTCATTGCCAATAGAAAGTGCAATGGCAAAATTTGATTTGACTTTAGCGATGCAGAATACTCCTACTGGACTGGTAGGTGTGTGGGAATACAACACTGACTTGTTTGACCATAGCACCATCGAGCGCATGACTGGTCATTTTGTAACCCTGCTGGAAGCAGTTGTGGCTAATCCCCAAGAACAAATTGACCAATTACCATTGTTAACAGCAATTGAGCAACAACAGTTACTAGTTGAGTGGAATGATACTCAAGCTGATTACCCTAGAAATCAATGTCTGCATCAGTTATTTGAGCCGCAGGCAAAACTTACGCCTGATGCAGTGGCAGTGGTGTTTGACAATCAACAACTGACCTATCAACAGTTAAACATCCAAGCTAATCAATTAGCACATTATCTACAATCTCTGGGCGTGGGGCCAGAGACTTTAGTGGGGATTTATTTAGAGCGTTCCTTATCAATCATTGTGACATTGTTAGCTGTCCTCAAAGCTGGCGGCGGTTATGTTCCCTTAGACCCTGACTATCCCCAACAGCGATTAGCTGACATATCGGAAGACTCACAAGTTTCCGTAATGATCACTCAGCAGAAATTGCTCGATTCCTTGCCATTCCAAGGGGTGAAAGTCATTGTCTTAGACGCGGAGTCTGAAAAGTTAGCGTCTCAAAGTCAAGAAAATCTGGTGACTCAGGTAAGACCAGAAAACTTGGCTTGTTTATTGTACACTTCTGGGTCTACAGGCAAACCCAAAGGAGTGATGCTGACTCATACGGCTTTGGTGAATCATAGCAGTGCCATTAGTGAAGTATTTAGACTGACTAGCAGCGATCGCGTTTTGCAGTTTGCTTCCCTCGGCTTTGATGTAGCTGCCGAAGAAATCTTTCCCACTTGGTATAAAGGCGGAACCGTGGTCATCAGACCCGTGCAAATGTTCCCTGACTTTGCCAATCTTGCTCAATTTATTGAACAACAAAAACTAACTCTCTTAAATATTACCCCAGCCTATTGGCATGAATGGGCGTTAGCGGTATCCCAATCCGATGCAACCGTGCCGCAATGTTTACGGTTAATAGCTGTGGGTGGAGATGCAGTGCTACCGGAAACTGTGACAGTATGGCGGCAATTGGTAGGCGATCGCATCACTTGTCTGAATGTCTACGGCCCCACTGAAGCATCAGTAACAGCAGTAGTCCACGATCTGTTACATCCCGAATCAGGAAAAACCAATACAGTCCTCATCGGTCGTCCCATTGCCAATACGCAAATCTACATCCTCGACCATAATCTCCAGCCAGTACCCGTTGGCATTAGAGGCGAACTGCACATTGGCGGTGTGCGTTTAGCCAGAGGCTATTTCAACCGCCCTCAATTGACACAGGAGAAATTTCTTCCCAACCAATTTAAAGATCCCGAAGTAGATCGCATCTACAAAACCGGGGATTTGGCACGTTATTTACCCGATGGCAACATTGAGTGCTTCGGACGCATCGACAATCAAGTAAAAATCCGCGGCTTCCGTATCGAGTTAGGAGAAATCGAAGCCGTACTTAACCAACATCCTCATGTGCAGACATCTTGTGTCATCCTCCGCGAAGATTCAACCAGGGATACTTGTACTGAGCGACTCGTGCCGAGCAAAGCCGAGGTAAGTCGAAGTAAACGCCTAGTAGCTTACGTTGTACCGTATTCTCAAGAGATACCCGCAATTAGCGAACTGCGTCAATTCCTCTCCAATCGTCTGCCCCTTTACATGGTGCCAAATACTTTCGTGATGCTGGAGTCCCTACCGCTAACAGCACACCGCAAAGTAGACCGTCGCGCCCTACCCGCACCAAATTTACAGAGCGAACAAATAGACAACTATGTTGCACCGCGCACCCCCACTGAAGAAACGCTGGCAGAAATTTGGGCGCAAGTGCTGAAACTAGAGCAGGTAGGAATTCATGATAACTTCTTTGAACTGGGGGGACACTCCCTACTAGCAACACAACTGGTTTCCCGCATCCGCAACATTTTCAAAATAGAACTACCATTACGTAGCATTTTTGCAGCAGCAACAGTTGCCGCATTAGCGGATTTGATTGGGCAATTGCAGCCACAAAATTTAGAAGTAACTTCTCCACCCATCTTGCCAAGAGCAAAGGATGCGGAATTATCACTGTCATTCGCTCAACAGCGTTTGTGGTTTTTAGAACAGTTACAGCCAAATAGCGCTTTATATAATATTCCCGAAGCTTTGCGTCTGGTAGGAACACTGAATCAAGCTGCCTTAGAACAAAGCTTGCAAGAAATAATTGCGCGTCACGAAGCCTTACGCACTAACTTCATCGCCGTTGATGGACAAGCAAGGCAAATTATTCAAACACACGCAGATTGGCAAATTTCTGTTGTTGACTTACAACATCTGCCTGCAAACGAGCAAGAAATAGCTGTACAGCAACTAGCGCGACAACAAGCTTTGCAACCCTTTGACCTAGCAACGCAACCATTAATCAGGGCGACATTACTAGTGCTAAATGAGGCAGAACACATATTGTTAGTGTCTATGCACCACATTGTCTCTGATGACTGGTCAATGGGTGTGTTTGTCCAAGAATTAACAGTGTTGTACAATGCTTACGCTCAAGGTCAGTCAGCCACTTTACCACCACTACCAATTCAGTATGCAGACTTTGCACTATGGCAGAGACAGTGGTTGCAAGGCGATGTACTGCAAAGCCAACTGAATTATTGGCAAGAACAACTCAAAGATGCACCAGCTTTATTAGCACTGCCCACAGACCGACCCAGAGGAGCAGTACAAACTTTCTCTGGCGCACACCAAAAGTTTGAACTGTCACCCCAGTTAACCGAAAGGCTGACACAACTAAGTCAGCAACAAGGGGCAACTTTGTTCATGACCCTGTTAGCAGCTTATGATACTCTGCTGTACCGCTACACGGGTGTAGCAGATATTTTGGTAGGTACACCAATTGCTAACCGCGATCGCAGTGAAATAGAAGGGTTGATTGGCTTTTTTGTCAATACCTTAGTCATGCGGACTGATTTATCTGCAAATCCCAGTTTCTGTGATTTACTAGATAGTGTTCGAGAAGTAGCGCTACAAGCATACGCTCATCAGAATTTGCCCTTTGAAATGCTGGTAGAAGCATTGCAACCAGAACGCAACCTCAGTCATACACCACTGTTCCAAGTAGCGTTTATCCTTCAGAATGCACCCAAGTCTGAAGTAGAAATGACGGGGCTAACTCTCAGTCACATATCAACAGCAGGTGTAACTGCCAAGTTTGATTTGACTTTGGCAATGGGCAACACTGACACTGGATTGGTGGGTGTGTGGGAATACAATACTGACTTGTTTGATGCAGATACTATTGAGCGCATGGCTGGTCATTTTGTCACACTGCTGGAAGCAATTGTGGCAAATCCCCAAGAACGCATTTCCCAATTGCCATTATTGACAGCAGTCGAACAGCAATTATTAATCGACTGGAATGACACACAGGTAGATTATCCCCAAGATAAGTGTATTCATCAATTGTTTGAAGAGCAGGTAGAGCGTACACCGGATGCAGTAGCAGTAGTGTTTGACAATAAACAACTGACCTACCATGAATTGAATTGTCGTGCTAATCAATTAGCGCACTATCTACGCTTTTTAGGCGTAGGAACCGATGTACTGGTGGGGTTGTGTGTAGAGCGTTCTTTAGAAATGCTAGTGGCACTGCTTGCTATTCTCAAAGCAGGTGGAGCTTATATGCCACTTGACCCTGAGTATCCCCAAGAGCGGTTACAATTTATGCTCGAAGATGCTCAACTTGGCGTGCTACTGAGCCAAAAGCAACTGCTAAATAAACTACAACACCATCAAGCGCGGCTAGTCTGTTTGGATGATATCTGGTTACAAATTGATCAAAACAACCAAGATAATCTAACTGGAGTCGTGACGGCTGGTCATTTGGCTAATGTGATTTACACGAGCGGTTCTACAGGTAAACCGAAAGGGGTGATGGTTAAGCATACCGGATTTGTGAACTTAGCCCAAGCTCAAATTCAAACCTTTGGCGTAAACTCCCATAGTCGCATTCTTCAGTTTGCCTCCTTCAGTTTTGATGCTTCGATTTGGGAAATCATTATGGCTTTGGCGTCAGGGGCAACACTTTACTTAGGTACAAAAGACTCCTTAGCACCAGGTGAGCAATTACTGGAGCGATTACGCAACTATGGTATTACTCATGTCACTCTACCACCATCAGCACTCTTCGTTATGCCTGCTGAGGAACTGCCCGGACTGCAAACAATAATTGTTGCTGGTGAGGCTTGTTCTCATGAATTGATGAAACAATGGTCTGTAGGTAGGAATTTCTTTAACGCCTATGGCCCGACTGAAACAACCGTTTGTGCTGCGATCGCCAAATGCACTCCTGACGATGAAAAAATCTCTATTGGTCGCCCCATAGCCAATACGCAAGTCTACATTCTCGATCGATATTTACAACCAGTTCCCGTTGGTGTGCCTGGAGAATTACACATTGGGGGTGTTGGTTTAGCACACGGCTATCTCAACCGACCAGATTTAACTAATGAGAAATTCATCGCCAATCCTTTTGATAAGGCAGGAGAGAGTAAATTATACAAAACTGGAGATTTGGCACGCTATTTACCAGATGGTAATATCGAATACTTGGGACGAATTGACAATCAAGTCAAAATTCGGGGCTTCCGTATCGAGTCGGGAGAAATCGAAGCCGCACTCAACGAACATCCCCATGTGCAGACATCTTATGTCATCCTCCGCGAAGATACGCCTGGAGATAAGCGCCTAGTCGCCTACGTTGTACCCTATTCTGAACAAATACCGACAATTAGCGAACTGCGGCAATTTATCTCTAATCATCTGCCGATTTACATGATACCCCAGGCTTTTGTAGTTCTGGAGTCTTTACCGCTAACACCAAATGGGAAAATAGATCGCCGAGGCTTAAATGCACCAGATTTACACAGCGAACAAAAATATTATGTAGCCCCACGCACCCCTACCGAAGAAGTGCTAGCAAAAATCTGGGCACAAGTCCTAAAAGTTGAGCAGGTAGGCATTTATGATAACTTCTTTGAACTAGGCGCACATTCCCTACTCGCTACCCAAGTAATTTCTCGTTTGCAGTCAGCTTTTGGTACTTCATTACCGTTGCGTTATCTATTTGAATCACCGACAGTTGCCGAGTTAAGTGAAGCGATATTAGCTCAACTTGAAACTGGTTTGAGCTTGACCATTCCAGCGATCGCACCCGTTTGCAGAGACGCAGACATACCCCTATCTTGGGCGCAGGAACGGCTGTGGTTCGTGAATCAGTTAGAAGGCGAAAGTGGAGCATACACCATAGATTTCACCTTGCGTTTGCTAGGGAATCTCAATGTCAAAGCCTTAGAACACGCATTTAGGCAGATAGTACAGCGCCATGAAGTTCTACGGACTCGCTTTGAGATTAAGGATAACAAGCCAGTCCAGGTAATAGATACTAATACAACCATTACGTTACCAGTGGTGGATCTCCAGAATTTGCCAGACTCCGAAAAACTTGTAGAGCAACTGACCACAGAAGAAATCTGCAAACCATTCGATTTGGCTAATGGTTCAGTGCTGCGAGTCAAGATGTGGCAAGTTGCGACTGACGAATATGTATTGGTATTAGCAATTCACCATATTGCTGCTGATGGTTGGTCGATGAGCGTTTTGATCGCTGAACTGTCAGCTTATTACCGAAGCTTTTTAACGGGTAGTTCTGTTGATTTACCAGAGTTACCCATACAGTATGCCGACTTTTCTGTGTGGCAGCGTCAGTGGTTGACAAATCAGGTACTAGAGCGTCAATTAAACTACTGGAAGCAACATTTAACGGGAGCGCCACCTCTATTAGAATTACCCACAGACCGCCCCCGTCCAGCCGTACAGACTTTCCGAGGCGGTACAGAGCAACTTCGATTAGATCCCTTGGTAACGCAGCAACTGAAAAAGCTATCTCAAGAGTCTGGAAGCACTCTGTTTATGACACTGCTGGCGGGTTTTGTGGTGTTAATGTCTCGCTACAGTGGACAAACAGATTTGGTAGTTGGTTCACCGATCGCAAATCGCAACCGCACAGAAATAGAAGGGTTAATTGGATTTTTTGTCAATACTTTGGCACTAAGATTTGATTTATCCCAAGAACCGAGCTTTGAAGCTTTCCTGGCGCAGGTACGACAAGTTACCCAAAACGCCTACGATCATCAAGATTTGCCCTTCGAGATGTTAGTCGAAGAGTTACAACTTGAACGTCACCTAGATCGCAACCCATTGGTGCAGGTAATGTTTGCTCTCCAGAATGCTCCCTCCTCCGATTGGGATTTGCCTGATGTCAAGGTTGAAGGGATGGCTTCAGGACTTGACTCAGTTCGGCTTGACCTAGAAGTTTACTTATGGGATGCACCTGAAGGACTTGGGGGCTTTTGCTCTTACAACGCCGATTTATTTGATGCGGCAACGATCGCTCGCATGATGCAACATTTCAAGACTTTGCTTACAGCGATATGCTTACAGCACGCTGGCGCGAACGCTACAAATCCCCACCAACCAGTAACATTACTTCCCTTGCTTACCGAGCCAGAACGCCATCAGCTATTACTGGAGTTGAACGATACTCAGGCAGATTATCCGACAGAGTGTATTCATCAGTTATTTGAAGAACAAGTAGAGCGTACCCCTGATGCAGTGGCGGCGGTGTTTGAAAACGAACAACTTACTTACCACGAGTTAAATTGTCGTGCTAACCAGTTGGCGCACTACTTGCGGTCTTTGGGCGTGGGAGTCGATGTACTGGTTGGGTTGTGTGTAGAGCGATCGCTGTTAACTCTAATTGGACTTTTGGGAATTCTCAAGGCAGGTGGTGCTTATGTACCCCTTGACCCCGATTATCCGACTGAGCGTCTGGGCTTTATGCTCGAAGATGCTCAAGTTTGGGTACTACTAACCCAACAGCGCTTAATTGATAAACTTCCCCAAAATCAAGCAAACACAGTCTTTTTAGATGAAATCTGCTCACAAATTGCCCAAAATAAACAAGATAACCTGACTGGGATCGTCACAGCTTTTGATCTAGCGAATGTGATTTACACGAGCGGTTCCACAGGTAAACCAAAAGGGGTGATGGTTGAGCATAAAGGATTGTGCAACCTAGCTCAAGCTCAAATTCAGGCTTTTGGCTTGCGAAATTCAAGTCGTGTTCTTCAATTTGCTTCCTTCAGTTTTGATGCTTGCATATCAGAAATCTTGATGACTTTGGGAGCGGGAGCAACACTTTACTTAGGAACAAAAGACTCGATAATGCCGGGTACGCCTTTAATTGAGCGATTGCGCGATTATGGCATTACCCATGTCACCCTACCACCATCGGCATTAGCAGTTATGCCAACTGAAAAACTCCCGGCACTGCAAACATTGATTGTCGCTGGCGAAGCTTGTTCTGTTGAACTGATGAGGCAATGGTCTGCTGGGAGAAACTTCTTCAACGCTTATGGGCCAACAGAAGCTAGCGTGTGTGCTGCGATCGCCAAATGCACTCCTGACGACCAGAAAATTACCATTGGTCGTCCAATTGCCAACACCCAAATCTACATTTTAGACTCGCACTTACAGCCAGTACCCATTGGTGTACCAGGAGAAATGCACATTGCTGGTGTGGGATTGGCAAGAGGCTATCTCAACCGAACAGAGTTAACACAAGAGAAATTCATTGATAATCCCTTTGAGGATAGCGCAGCGTTAGCGAGTCCGCGAGCGTCGGCAGGAGGCAGTAAATTATATAAAACTGGAGATTTAGCCCGCTATTTAGTTGACGGTAATATCGAATACTTAGGACGCATCGACAATCAAGTTAAGATTCGCGGTTTCCGTATTGAATTGGGCGAAATTGAAGCAGTTTTGAGCCAACACTCCTTGGTACAGGAAAGTGTCGTTATCACTATTGATACCTCTGGTGACAAAAGTCTGGTGGCTTACTTAGTACCCGGTTTCAAAACTCAAGTACTACCCCAGCAGCTAGCTCAATGGCAGAGCGAGTACGTTACTGACTGGCAAAAGCTCTATGAACAAGCTTATGGTCAACCTCAAGCATCCACAGACGATGTAACATTTAATATTACTGGTTGGAACAGTAGTTACACCAGGCAACCTATTCCAGATTGGGAGATGCGGGAGTGGGTTGAAAATACGGTGAGCCGAATTCTGGCGGTTGAACCACAGCGAGTATTAGAAATTGGTTGCGGAACGGGGTTATTGCTATCTCGCATTGCTCCCAACTGCCAACAGTATTGGGGATGTGATTATTCCAGCGCCGCCATACAGCACGTTGAGCAGGTATGCAGCACAGTTGAGGGTCTAGAACATGTGCGGCTACTGCACCAAATGGCGCATAACTTTGCAGCTATTCCCCAAGGAGAATTCGATACTGTAGTGATCAACTCAGTAGTCCAGTATTTCCCCAGTGTTGAGTATCTATTGCAGGTACTTGAGGGAGCGATTGCAACAATTGGTCAAAAAGGTACGCTATTCGTGGGCGATGTCCGCAGCTTACCTCTGTTGGAACCGTACCATGCAGCCGTGCAGCTAGCCCGCGCCGAGTCGCAAAGAAGTGTTGAACAATGGCAAGCTCAGGTACATTCTAGTATTGCCGCCGAGGAAGAATTGCTCATCGACCCCAGATTTTTCATTGCCCTCCAGACACGCTTTCCCCAAATTACTTGGGTAGAGATTCAGCCTAAACGCGGCCATTCTGAAAATGAATTAACTCAATTCCGCTATGATGTCACGCTACATCTTGGTACTGATGTCAAAACAAAAGTAGTTCCTTGGTTAAATTGGCAATTAGACCAACTTTCCTTTAGTCAGATTCAAAATCAGTTAGTTGAGGAGCAACCAGAACTGTTGGGAATCAGATGCGTACCCAATCAACGGGTGCAACAAGCACTACAGACTTGGGAATGGTTGTCAAATCCCCCTGGTGTCGAAACAGTCGGGCAACTGCGGGAAATACTAGCACAACAGCCAGTAACCAGTATTAATCCAGAGCAGTTTTATGAACTGGGGCAGCAGCTGGGCTACAGTGTTCACCTGAGTTGGTGGGGGAGTAGTCAGGATGGTTGCTATGATGTGATGTTCTGCCACAATTCAACGCCAGCACAAGGCGCTTTTTGGGATAGTTCAGTCGCTGCTAAACCCTGGACAGACTACACTAACAATCCCCTACACGGCAAGTTAGTTCAGAAGTTAGTGCCGCAAGTGCGTGAATTTATCCAACAAAAGCTACCCAATTACATGGTGCCGCAAGCTTTTGTCCTGCTCAATGCCCTGCCCTTAACACCTAATGGCAAAGTGGATCGTCGGGCGCTGCCAAAACTTGATACAGCTTCCAGAAATCTCTCAACTAGCTTTGTTTCACCTCAAACACCTATTGAAGCTCAACTGGCGCAAATCTGGAGTGAAGTTTTGGGGCTGGAACGGATTGGAATCAAGGACAATTTCTTTGAAATAGGGGGACATTCTCTGCTAGCGACTCAAGTCATTTCCCGGATCAACTCAGCTTTTGGACTTGATTTATCTGTACAGAAAATGTTTGAGTTTCCCTCAGTAGGTGCGATCGCATCCTACATGGAAGTAATGGATTGGGCAGCAGAAGATTTAGCGGTTACAGAAGTCAGTGGCGAAATAGTGGAGTTTTGAGTAATGACTAAAAGCACTTTTGAATTCCTTTGTCAACTAAAAAGTTTGAGTATTAACTTAGAGATTGATGGCGTTAGCGGAGCGCCTCTGGAAGAGGTTCGCTTACGTTGTCATGCCCCTGATGGGGTGTTAACTCCAACACTACGCCAGGAAATAGCTGGGCGTAAAACCGAAATTATTTTCTTATTAAAAGAGGCAAAGCAGCTTAAAACCTCCGAGCAGTTGTCAATTCAACCCGTGCCACGGAACGATAAGCTACCACTGTCTTTTGCCCAACAACGACTCTGGTTTGTCCACCAGATTTCACCTGACAGTACTGCTTACAATATGCTGGAGGCTCTACGGCTAGATGGTTCGCCCAATATAGTTGCACTGGAGCAGAGTCTTAATGAACTTATTCGCCGTCATGAGGTCTTAAGAACTACTTTTTCCACGGTAGATGGAGAACCAATTCAGGTAATTGCCCCGGATACTGCCTTAAATTTGCCAATCCATGACTTGCAGGGGTTGTCTACCGAGGAGCAAACTGAGCAAATTCGACAAATAGCGAAGTCTGTTGCATCCAAACCCTTCGATCTGGCTGTTGGGCCATTAGTACAATTCATCCTCCTCCAACTCAGTAACCAGGAATATGTACTGCTGTTGAAGATGCATCACATTATCTATGATGGTTGGTCTTTAAACATCTTCTTCGGTGAGTTATCTCAGCTATATGCAGCTTTCAGTCAAGGATTGCCCAACCCACTACCCGAATTGCCCATCCAGTACGCCGACTTTGCAGTTTGGCAACGCCAGTGGCTAACTGGTGAAGTCCTCGATCGCCAACTCAATTACTGGCAAAAACAGTTAGCGGGTGCGCCTCTAGTATTAGAACTTTGTGGTAATCGACAACGTTCCCCAGTTCAAACCTTCCAAGGTGGAATTGAGTCTTTTAAACTCGATCGCGACCTCGCGCAACGCCTCAAGCAGTTGAGCCAAGAGTCAGACACAACCCTGTTTATGACCTTACTGGCAGCTTTTTTAGTCTTGGTCTCTCGTTACAGTGGTCAGTCAGATATTATTGTTGGCTCCCCGATCGCTAACCGCAACAGTCCCGCGATCGAGAAACTAATGGGATTTTTTGCGAATACTCTAGCATTAAGGGGCAATCTCTCTGGAAATCCTAGCTTTGCTGATTTCTTAGCACAAGTGCGGCAAACCACGTTGTCAGCTTATGCCCATCAGGATTTGCCCTTTGAGATGTTAGTGGAAAAGTTACAGCCAGAACGAGATTTGAGTCGTAATCCTCTGGTACAGGTGATGTTTTCCCTCCAGAATGCCCCACAGTCTTCTGCTAACTTGCCTGGTTTGAGTATCCAGAATATCCCCTTACCCCTTGATGTCAGAGCTAGATTTGACCTGGAAGTGAACTACTGGGAAATTCCCTCCGGTCTAGAGGGCGTTTGGTGCTATAACACTGATTTATTTGATGCCGCTACAATTACCCAAATCGGCCAACATTTTCAACCTTTAATTAAAGCAATTGTCGCCAATCCGAAAGCACGAATTTCTGAATTATCACTGTTGAGTGCAGCAGAACGTCATCAATTGTTAGTCGAGTGGAACGATACTCAAACAGACTATTGCCAGGATAAATGTATTCATCAATTATTTGAGGAGCAGGTAAAACACACACCTGATGCAGTGGCAATTGTATTTGAAAATCAACAACTGACTTATGGTGAGTTAAATTGTCGCGCTAATCAGCTAGCTCATTACTTGCGCTCTTTGGGTGTGGGAGCAGATGTGCTAGTTGGGTTGTGTGTGGAGCGAACTGTGGAAATGGTCGTGGGATTATTGGGAATTCTCAAGGCGGGTGGAGCATATCTGCCACTTGACCCAGAATATCCGACTGAACGCCTGAGTTTCATCTTAGAAGATGCTCAAGTTTCAGTGTTGCTGACTCAGCAATTACTTCAGGGCAAACTACCACAGCATCAAGCACAGCTTATTTGTCTAGATACCGACTGGCATTTGATTGCTGAGTGTAATCAGAATAATGCGATCGCAGATGTCCAAGCGACTAACTTAGCTTATGTGATTTATACTTCTGGTTCTACAGGTCAGCCTAAAGGAGTTGAAGTTGTTCACCGTGGCGTTAATCGTCTTTTGTTTGGCGTAAATTACGTTCATCTCGATGCAACTCAAAGATTTCTTCAAATTGCCCCAATTTCTTTTGATGCTTCCACATTCGAGATTTGGGGAGCTTTGTTACATGGCGCAAAATGCGTTCTTTTCCCAGAAAGTATTCCTACTGCTAAAAGTCTGAGGTATGAAATCCACAAACATGGCATTACTATTTTATGGCTGACGGCTGCTTTATTTAACTCCATAATTGATGATGATCCCCAAGCCTTAGCAGGAATTGAACAGCTACTAATTGGTGGGGAAGCACTTTCGGTTGCTCACGTTCAGATAGCTTCTGAAGCTCTGCCATCTACACAAATCATTAATGGCTATGGGCCGACAGAAGGCACAACTTTTACTTGTTGTTACCCCATCCCTAGACAGATTGACACAACTATAAAGTCAATCCCCATTGGACGAGCGATCGCAAACACACAAGTCTACATCTTAGACGAGTATCTGCAACCCGTTCCTGTAGGTGTGCCAGGCGAATTACACATTGGTGGTGCAGGATTAGCACGCGGCTATCTCAACCGAAGAGAGTTGACCGATGAAAAATTTATCCCCAATCCCTTCAGTTGCAGCAAGGGCGCAGCACTTCTCTACAAGAGAGTGACCGAGGGGCAGGGGAGCAGAGGGGCAGAAATTCTTTCCAATTCCCAACTTTATAAAACTGGAGATTTAGCACGCTACTTGCCAGATGGCAATATCGAATACTTAGGACGCATCGACAATCAAGTAAAAATTCGGGGCTTCCGCATCGAGTTGGGAGAAATAGAAGCAGTACTGAGCCAACATGCTGATGTGCAAGTGTCTTGCGTAATTGTCCGTGAAGATACCCCAGGTGATAAGCGGTTAGTCGCTTACATAGTGCCATACCCAGAGGTGACTTGTACTGAGCGACTCGTGCCGAGCGGAGCCGAGGTAAGTCGAAGTACACCCATAACGATTGAACTGCGCCAGTTCCTTGCCAATAAACTACCCGGATACATGATGCCTTATGCTTTTGTAGTGTTGGATTCTCTGCCACTAACACAAAACGGTAAAGTAGACCGCCGCGCTTTGAAAGCACCTTCTCACACCAATGACTTAGAAAAATTTGTCGAACCCCGCAACCAATTAGAACTGCAACTAGTGCAAATTTGGTCAAAGATTCTTAAGGTTGACAAAGTGGGAGTAAAAGATAACTTTTTTGACCTTGGTGGTCATTCCCTTTTAGCTTCCTACTTAATGTCTCAAATTAAGCAGCAGTTTGGTAAAGATATTCCTTTAATAAGCCTTTTCCAAAATCCAACTATTGAACAGTTGGCAGCAATTATCCAAAAAGATTCAGATTACTCAAATTATTCTTGCTTGGTAGCCCTTCAACCTAATGGTGCAAACTTACCTTTTTTCTGTGTTCCAGGTGCAGGGGGCAGACCTTTTTATTTTTATCATTTAGGACGTTATTTAGGAGAGGAACAACCATTATATAGTTTTGAAAATAAGCTGTACGAGAAATTAGAATCTAGCGCTCGTATAGAGGATATTGCTAGTATTTATATTGCAGCAATGCAAACTTTTCAGCCAGAAGGCCCATACTTTTTAGGAGGACATTCTTATGGGGGAAACGTCGCTTTTGAAATGGCTCAACAGTTACATAAACAAGGACACAAAATTGCTTTGTTAGCAATTATTGATTCTTCAGCACCAACCTATAAGGATAAGCAAATGCTTGTTGATTATCTTAACTGGGATCGTACAATGTGGTTAGCTGAAGTAAGCAAAGGACTAGAAATTTATTTAAATAAAAACATAGATATTTCCTACGAGACTCTAAAAAGCTTATCGGTGGAGGAACAACTAAAACACGTTTTACATTATTTCAAAATGGCTAATATGTTACCCCCAAATGCTGAAACTAATCAACTAGAAAATATCGTAAAAGCTTATAAAACTAGCTGTTTATGTCTGATTGATTATGTACCAAAAAAACTTTATCCGGGTAAAGTAACGATTCTCCGCGCCAATGAGGACATGCCGTCAGATCCTAATAGTGAGTTAGCATCTGAAGCTTCCGCAGATTTTTCCTTAGGCTGGAGCGAGTTTTCTACAGAGCCAGTGGATATCCATTTTGTGCTGGGTAATCACATCTCAGTTATGACCGAACCTCATGTCCAAGTTTTAGCCCAACAATTGAAAGCTTGTATCAAAGAAGCACAAGCAAATATCGAATAAGTAGTTATGTAAAATTAAATTTATTCATAAAGAGAGGAAACAGGGAATAAAAAATAATGTTATGTAATTATTTTTTTAAATGCTGACTAGTTCATAGTATAGGTGAGATAAAATGGACAAAAGCGAATATATTAGCAAATTCGACAGTTTAATTTTAAGTCCCCTAATTAGAAAATTCTACGGACGAAAAGAGTTTTTTAATGTAGGATATTGGCTTACAGATGCTCAAAATCAACAGTCAGCTTGTTTGAGTTTGATAGAAAAACTTTTAGATTTTATTCCAGAAAAAAAAGGAAATATTCTCGATGTTGGTTGTGGTTTAGGTGCAACTACTAGTCATCTACTCAACTATTATTCGTCTACTGATGTTGTAGGAATTAATATTTCGCCCCAACAAATCGAAAGAAGTATTGTTAACGCCCCAGAGTGTAAATTTATATGCATGGATGCTGTACAGATGGAATTTGAGGATGAATCTTTTGATAACATCATCTGTGTTGAAGCAGCCTTCTACTTTGATACCAGGGAAAAGTTTATCAAAGAGGCAATGCGAGTATTGAAGCCAGGAGGACATCTCATCCTTTCTGATATCATCTTTGAAAATATTCAACATTTCGGTGATTGGATTGTTCCGCAAAAAAATATTGTCAAAAATAAAGATATTGAGGAATATAAAAATCTTTACAAAGAGGCAGGATTCCAACTTTTAGATTTTGTAGACGTAACAGAGAAGTGCTGGCTAAGACACTACCGATATCTAAAATCCTCTATTGAAGAGGAATTCCAAGCAGGAGAGATAGATAAACAAACCTATCAGTTAAATATGGATGGCATAGATGGTTTGCTAAATTCTTCATCTATTGCTTATTTGTTAGTTTCAACAAAAAAACCAGTAAAAGTTATTTGATAGATCCAGCAAAATTTTGATAGGCTCTCGACCTAGCAGAACTAGATAGTGTACTTAATTTTAAAATCTGCTGTAACAGTTTTTTGATTTAAAAATAGAACGGATACATTTTATTTTCATGAATCAATGCTAATAGACACTGGTGATTATTGATTGGTTTAGGACTTATGGCGATCGCTAAAAAAAGTTACTCATGTCTGAATCTTAATTTGTAGTTATTTAAGACTAAAAATAAGCGAGATTTACCACGTCTACAAAACAATAGTTAATGCAATTTTGTACTTTCAAGCAATAAAGAGATCAAGTTATCCACCATATCGTTAAGTAGAAAAAATGACAGCTATCTTTGTAAACGAACAAGAATTAGTCAAACAAATAGTTGAATATGTCGAGCAAGATGAAATTACCAGAGCTATCAACAACCTGCGTCAACAGGCGGTAAACTTTAGTGAACTTCCTCAAGCTTGGTTATCAAAGACGGCAGATGCTCTAGAAAATAACGACTGGAGTATCTTATCTGAAGATTTTATCAATATGAATTTTATTGGTAAAAACGGGTATTTCCTAATTATTGCACCGTACCAAATAAATCGCAAATCTCAACCTCATGTGGTTTTAAGTGCAGTTTACGGGAAAATACACGATAATCAAGAGCCTTCTATTGAACAATTAGAAAATCTAATTCGGGAAAAATTTGGTCAATTGAATCAACCAATCCCGATAAATCTTTCTTTTACAGAAATTGCCAGTTGTGGTAATGTCACTGGTGAAACTGGTGAAGCATTTATTGTCCCGAATGGATGGTCTTTTTTTAACAGTGTCCATGGCCCAGCATTAAACAATGCAAAAGAGCAGCAACGACGTTTTTTAGGTTCTAGCTATGAATGTATTCAAAAAGTATTTGAATACGAAACAGCTAGTTTACTATTAGGCCCCCTAGAGGATGAAATCAATAGTGAACGCTATCGTCACGTAGACACTCAAGTTCATGAAGCAGGCCATGCAAGTGGCTTAGGATTTCATTTCAAAGTTAAGCACAACGTTTTTCAAAACTATTCCTATGGTGGTGTAGAAGAATGGCGATCTGATAGTTTGGGGTTTGAGTATGCTGCTTGTACTTTACCTGCTCAAGAAGCTGGAAAATTAGTAGCCGTAAATTTCTGTATTCGCTTTGGTTTAGATGCTCACCGTTTAGGAGGCTTAGAAAAAGATGTGGATGTACATGCTGGACTTTTGAGCTTAGAACATCTTTTTCAAAATGATGCCATATATATCACTAAAAATGGTCAATTAGCTTTACGTAATTTGAGTTATCCAGGTTTACTTCAAGCTGTGGAACTTCACCGAGCGCAAGCATTATGCTTGACTCGGAGAGAGTTAAATCTTACAAGTCCTACTGGTCTTTTTTCTCTGTACAAAATAGATGTTCACCCTTCAATTCAATCAATTTTTCAGGGGCTAGTTATAGAACGCTGTCAAGGAATTTGGGCAAAGTTGCAATAATGACTTTCTCACTCTTTTGGGCGTTTTTGCAGGCATAGGAATAAAACGACTCAAACAATTTCGCCACATCGGGATACGATATGAAAAGTTAGCTGTAAATTAGATTGCGCTATACCCCCTTATAATTTTGAATTTGGTGTAGACTTGCGTGAGCAGATTAGTTTATGTCATGTCGGTGATATTTTCACCATCCCAGCTAATAAAGAAAAGTCCTTCGATCAAATATTATAAAGACTTTCAAGAAACACGGGTGTGAGGTAATCAAATGTTTCAGTCGCTATCAGGTAAGAAAGTAATAATTATTGGCGCAAGCTCAGGGATTGATCTGGCGATCGCCACTAAAACATCTCAACTAGGAGCATCGGTGGTAGTATCAGGTTCTTCTCAAGAGAAATTAAATCAAGTCAAAGATTTGGTTGATTTTGCGGTTGAAGCGATCGCGGTTGATATCTTAAACGAGGCTTCAGTTGATGCTTTCTTTGAGAAAGTGGGCAACTTCGATCATTTAGTTGTGACGGCTGTACCAGATAGAAATATACCGCGATCGCTAATAGCCGAGATGACAACCCAAATCGCTCAAAGCGGGATGGAAAAATTCTGGGCAACATTTTATATTGTCCGTGCGGCCGTGAAAAATATAGCGACTGACGGCTCGATTACCCTAACATCAAGTGTTACTATCTCCAAACCGTCAAAAATGGGTGGTATTTCAGTGATAGCAGCCGCAAATGCTGCTGTCGCCGTATTTGGCCGCACATTGGCATTGGAACTCTCTCCGATTCGAGTTAATGCGATCGCCCCAGGAATAGTGGAAGATACAAGCGTATTAAGTTATCAAAGCGAGTCCGAGCGATCGGATTTGTCAAAGTGGGCTGAAGCATCCTTGCCTGTCCAGCATCTTGGGCAAGCAGAAGAACTGGCACAAGCAGTGTTGAGTTTGATGACAAATCTTTATATTACAGGGGTAATTTTGCCCGTGGATGGGGGTGTAACCCTGGTGTAATCCTGATGTAATCACAACACCAATTGGTTCTGACAATCAAAGATTTCAATTGATTTCTAAAATATGCCAACTCAAGTTATTCAAACTCAACCCACAAAAAATGCTTTCTCAAGTTTTATGCAATTTTGGGGCGATGTAAAAACGATCTTCGGGCCTTACTGGTATCCAACCAAGTCAGGAGAAAGAGCATTCTCAGATGTAATTCGTGCCTGGGGAATGCTAATTCTCCTAATATTACTAATAATCGCCCTTGTGGGTGCAACTGCTTATAGTAGTTTCGTTAATCGCTATTTGGTAGATAGTCTTATTCAAGACAGAGATTATTCTAAGTTTATTAACATTTTATCTATTAATATTGTTGTACTTGTCTGCCTAACACTTTTAACAGGATTTTCTAAATTTGTCAGAAAACAAATTGCTCTTGATTGGTACAAATGGCTTAATAATCAGATTTTAGATAAATATCTAACGAATCGTGCTTATTATAAAATAAATTTTAAAGCAGATATTGATAATCCAGATCAACGATTATCCCAAGAAATTGAACCTGTCACCACTAATGCTCTTAACTTTTCAGCTACTTTTCTAGAAAAAATCCTAGAAATGGTGACTTTTTTAATAATTGTTTGGTCAATTTCACAAAATATTGCGCTTATCCTGCTTGCTTATACCATCATAGGCAATTTGATTGCCGTTTACTTAAATCAAGAATTGACTAAAATTAATCAAGAGGAACTATTATTTAAAGCTGATTATAGTTATGCCTTGACACATGTGCGGAATCACGCTGAATCTATAGCTTTTTTTCAGGGAGAAAATCAAGAATCAAATATACTTGGGCGGCGATTTAGTAATCTGATTAGAAATATTGAACGTAAGATAAGTTGGGAGAGAAGTTCAGAAATTTTTAGTAAAGGATATCAATCTATTATCCAAATATTTCCCTTTTTAGTACTTGCACCTTTATATATTAAAGATGAAATTGATTTTGGGCAACTTGGACAAGCTGCTTTAGCTTGTAATTTATTTGCTTTTGCTTTGGGAGAATTAATCAGTCAATTTGGGACTGCCGGGCAATTTTCTAGCTATGTTGAGCGCTTATCTGAGTTTTCAGATGCTTTAGAAGAAGTAACTAAGCAACCTGAAAAGGTCGGTACTATTAAAACAATAGAAGAAAATCATCTCGCTTTTGAAAATGTCACCTTACAAACGCCCAACTATGAACAGGTAATCGTTGAAGATTTATCGTTGTCTGTTCAACCGGGAGAAGGTTTATTGATTGTCGGCCCTAGTGGTCGAGGTAAAAGTTCTCTATTGAGAGCAATCGCTGGTTTGTGGAACGCTGGGACTGGCCGTCTGGTGCGTCCTCCTCTAAAAGAAGTATTATTTTTACCCCAACGTCCTTACATAATTTTGGGAACTTTGCGCGAACAATTGCTCTATCCTAATACCAGTCGTCAAATGAGTGATGCAGAACTCAAAGAAGTTTTGCAACAGGTCAATTTACAAAACTTATTGAGTCGAGTCGATGGCTTTGATACAGAAGTTCCTTGGGAGAATATATTATCGATAGGAGAACAACAACGCTTGGCTTTTGCACGACTGTTAGTTACTCATCCTAGCTTTACTATATTGGATGAAGCAACGAGTGCTTTAGATTTACAGAATGAAGGAAGTTTATATCAAAAGTTACAATCGACGAAAACAACATTTATCAGTGTTGGGCATCGGGAAAGCCTATTTGATTATCATCAATGGGTTTTGGAACTTTCACAAGATTCCAGTTGGCAACTTGTGACTGTGCAGGATTATCGAAATCAAAAAGCAATAAATATTCAAAGCGCGTCTAATAATGAGTTGCAAAATCAATCTCAAATATTGACAGAAACAATCACAAGTGAAAAGCTCACTCATAAGGAAATAAGTGAATTAACTAACTATTCCATTAGCACTATTAGAAGTAAGGCAAGCAAAGGAGATTCTATTACTACTAGGGATGGCTTGACGTACCGCTATGACAAGAACTCAAGTGTGTTGAAATGGCTGAGAGTTTAGCGGTTAGACAATCTATCTGTTCAGTCTGTTGAATTATCGCCTATGAAAGAATATAGCGCTTCTCGCTTGAGTCCAGCCCCAACTCGTCGCGGGAAGGGGAGCAAGATTCAAAGCCTCTCTCCTAAAAGGAGAGAGGGAAAAGTGTATTGCTTCCATTCGAGAACTGCTATAGTTTTCTATTTTGATTTGTAAAAATCGTCCTTGCTCAGAACCCCGACTTTTTTAAAAAATTGGGGTTTTTGTTGTTCACTAACGACTTATGACTGGTGTGTATAGGAATCTAGTTTATTATTAAACATAATTATGTATAAAGAAGTTAACAACAAAGAAAATAGGCAAGAGTAGGGGCGGTTTTAAAAATGTTATTAATTACTAATGATGATCTCGGCGAATTCGCCCTTACTTGTTCAATAATCAAATAAAATTACTATAATCTTGATTAATTAACTTGATAATTATTAAATAATTTTCTCTTAACTTTCTTAACTTTCCTAACTTTCCTAACTACCTTAGAACAATTACTTCTTAACTGTCTTAACTGACCTTGAAAATATATTTAATTAATGATATAATTTTACTTGAAAAATCAATTTAATTTAAGGGGAACTCTATGCCTACAAACACAGCAAAAACAGTGGATGTCGTAGTAATACCATTTTTTGCGCGTTTCTTGGAAGAGCAAGCTACTGAAGCTACTGAAGGAACAGAGGTTCCTTGGACTTACAAGTATCCTTCAGATTTGGAAGATAGATAATTTATTTACTCTTCTACATCTGAAAGTACCTTTCTGATCGGAAAGATACCTTGTAATTGGCTGAATCATAACTTCATAGAGTAGCAGTTATCACATAACTAAAAACTACTCATATAAACGCGATCGCTTTCATATTGCCTTATCCATAACATGGAGGTGATTGCTTTTTATAAATGCCTAAATTATTTAAAAATTTTGGGTTATAAAAAGCAATTTGTTTGCTATTACTTAATAGCTACCTCCTAAAAATATCAAAAAAGTATATTTTATGCACCTGTCTCGTGATGTTGTTTTATTAATCACCCACAGTGGTGATTTCTTTACAATAGATAGAGTGGCAGAAGCCTTATCAAAAAAAGGGGTGCAACCATTTCGTCTAGATACTGATAAATTTCCTCTAGAAGTGCAATTAACAGCACATTTTGATAAGTCTAAAAGCTACCACACTATAGAATGTAACAACCGCTCTATCAGCACAGAGCAGGTGCAAGCTGTATGGATGCGTCGTATTTGGGAACCACAACTAAGTCAAGAATTAGCGCCAAAGTTCCTAGAAGCTTGCGTTAGAGAATCACTTGCAACTTTAGATGGTTTTTGGGACAGTCTCAAAGAAGCTACATGGGTAGATAATTTAGAGCGGATAGATTATGCAAGTAACAAGCTACGTCAACTGCGGATTGCGTCTGAAGTAGGTTTTGTTATTCCCCAGACTCTTGTTACCAACAAAGCCCAAGCAGCACGAGAGTTTTTCGGACAAGTCAAGGGCAAAATGGTGAGCAAGCTCTTAACTGCTCTTTCCCGTAGTATGGAAGCTAACTCTTCGTTTTTCCTGTACACCAGCATCGTCAAGGAAGAAGACTTAGAAGATGCCGAGTCACTGCGCTATTGCCCAATGGTTTTTCAAGAGCAAATTCCTAAGCAACAGGAATTACGGGTGGTGTATGTGAATGGTAATGTATTTGTGGGGGCGCTAAATGCAGATGTGTATGCAGCAGCCAAAGTTGATTGGCGTAAACCTGGTGTTGAAGTTGGCGCATGGCAACATCACAAGCTTCCTGATGAAGTAGTTCAGCGTCTCAAAGCCTTTATGGGGAAATTTGGGCTGTTGTTTGGAGCTTTAGATTTCATCGTCACACCATCAGGGGAATACGTCTTTTTGGAAATCAACCCTGTGGGGGAGTGGGGAATGCTGGAAAAGGATTTGAACTTACCCATTGCAAGTGCGATCGCAGATGCCCTACTTCAAAGAATAAATAATTAAAAATTTAATATTTGATATTAGCCTGCGGCAAGCCACCCAAAAGGTGTCTACATACTTCACATTTGATACTTTTTATGACCGTATTAATAGTTACGTTTAGTAAAGACAACGAAAGTATTCCTCTAGTCATCAACGAAATTGAGGCTAGAGGAGAAAAAGCATTTCGGTTTGACACAGACAGATATCCCACTGAAGTCAAGCTAGATATTTACTCGGGGGATACTGAACGAGCAATTATTACTGATAGCGAACAGAAGCTAGATTTGAGTGAGGTTTCCTCAGTTTGGTATCGGCGGATGCGCTACGGACAAAAAATCCCCGACTCAATGGACAAGCAATATAGAGATGCGTCAATTAACGAATGTCGTGCCACAGTCAGAGGTATGATTGCTAGCCTTCAGGGATTCCACTTTGATAAAATGTCCAATGTCGATCGGGCTAATAATAAGCAACTACAATTGCAAATTGCACGAGAAGTTGGTCTTGTAACTCCACGTACTCTAACTTCAAACAATCCAGAAGCAGTCAAGCAATTTGCTCAAGAGTGTAAGCAAGGTATAGTTACCAAGATGCTTTCTTCCTTTGCTATTTATGATCAGCAGGGGCGAGAAAACGTTGTGTTTACCACTCCAGTTACAAATGATGATCTGGAGAATATGGAAGGACTGAGTTTTTGTCCGATGACCTTTCAAGAAAATGTGCCCAAAGCGCTGGAGTTGCGGACAACTATTGTTGGACACCGCATATTTACTGCCGCAGTAGATTCCCAAAGCTTGTCAGGATCTACTTTCGACTGGCGCAAAGAGGGGAGAGCCTTAGTTAAAAATTGGCAATCCTACGACTTACCAGAAGATATCGAAAAAAAACTGCTCAAACTGATGGCTTATTTTGGCTTGAACTATGGAGCAATTGATATTATTGTTACTCCCGATGGTCGCCATGTATTCCTCGAAGTTAACCCAGTAGGGGAATTTTTTTGGCTGGAGATATATCCACCACACTACCCAATTTCGCAGGCGATCGCAGAAGTATTACTGACTAATAAAAATTAGCTAATTGAGCCTTGTATATTTTTATTATCTTCTATTTTTAAAGGTGTTAGTGAGATTAGACTATTAACTTTATTAATATTAAATTTTTTATTTGAAATCACGAAATTATTTATATCTGGAGATTAAATCCTTGTGATAAACCTAGTAAGTACACAAACAGTTTTAACATTTGATGGGGAAAAAGATTATATAGATTTTGGTAGAAACGACCTTGGCGGCGTTTTCGCTCAAGGGAGTTCAGCTTTTACGGTTTCAGGATGGGTAAATCCATACGAACTAACAAATAAAGCCACTAGTTACGGAACGCGCAATGTATTTTTTGCCCGTTCTTCAGAGAGATTCAGCGATAATTTTGAATTCGGCATCAGTGAAACAGGAAGCTTAGATGTTTACATTGATGAGAGTGTTAGCAAAAATATCAAAACCTTTGGGCAAGGAGAGTTAACTATAGGACAATGGCACTTTTTTGCTATTGTTTTTAATAGTGGTCAAATAGCCGTATACCTTGACGATCGTGAATACAACGATTTTTTTAGAGGTTCATCTTTAAACAAAGCCACAAGTTCTATAACTCTGGGAGCAACCTTACACAAACAAGTCTATTTCAAAGGACAATTGGCAAATATTAGCGTTTGGAATTCTCCCTGTACTCAAGCACAAATCCAGACTCATCGTTGTGGGCTAATAGTCGGCGATGAAACAGGATTAGTGGCTTACTGGAAATTAGACGAAGGACAAGGTACAACTGTCAAAAACCAAACTGGAAAGTCTTATCAAGGAAATTTTCGTGGTAATCCTATCTGGACTTTAGCAGAAATTCCATTCGCAACACAATCATCAAATCCAGTTCCATTTGCAGCAGAATCATCCAATCAAGAAGATATTCAACTTGAAGAGAGCCAAACTGAGACAGCAGTTATTTTTGAAGAAAATATCTCACCACTAACTACAAA
>NZ_JAYGHE010000045.1:0-28745 GCF_034931145.1 Nostoc sp. UHCC 0252
GTATTAGGCATTGTAGGCTTTATCGGCGGTACTTACTGCGCTAACCGCCGCACTCAATCCCGTTTAACACCAGCACCAGAAACACCAATAATCAATCGCAACTCCCAATCCTCAGCCCCCCCTCAATAAACCTCCGCGTACCTCTGCGCTTCCCTTTGCGTCCCTTTGCGTTTAAAATATGCTCAATACCATCCTCAAGTGGTCAATCATCCAACGCTGGATAGTCGTGCTACTCGCAATAGTAGTCACAATTTGGGGTACATATAACCTCACCCAAATGCCCCTAGATGTATTCCCTGACTTCGCCCCGCCCCAAGTTGAAATTCAAACCGAAGCCCCAGGACTAGCACCAGAAGAAGTTGAAACACTAATTACCTTACCAATTGAAAGCGCCGTTAATGGTACACCAGGAGTAGAAACGGTACGTTCTTCCTCTGCTGTCAGCATTTCCGTTGTCAAAGTCATCTTTAAATGGGGGACTGATGTTTATCAAGCCCGTCAACTAGTAACAGAACGATTACAGCAGGTAATACAAAAATTACCAGAGGGCGTAGAAAATCCGCAAATTTCGCCCATCTCTTCCCCCATTGGCACAGTTTTACAGTACGCCTTTACTGCTGAAACAACCCCACTTATGGAAGTGCGGCGCTTAATTGACCGGGATGTTACCAATAGATTGCTAGCTGTACCGGGGATTTCTCAAGTAATTGTTTATGGTGGTGATGTTCGTCAGTATCAGATATTGGTGAATCCAGCGAAATTAAAAGCTTTCAATGTCACCTTAGATGAAGTCACATCTGCGGCTAGAGGAGCTAACGTCAATGCTGCGGGTGGCTTTTTGGTCAATCCAGACCAAGAGTTAATTATTCGTGGCTTAGGGCGCATCGAGTCAATTGAGCAATTGGGTAAATCTGCAATAACGGCACGTAACGGAACGCCTGTACTGTTGCAAGATGTGGCAGATGTCAGCATTGGAGCCGGCTTAAAACGTGGCGATGGCAGTTTGAATGGTCAACCAGCAATTGTAGTGATGGTCAACAAGCAGCCACAAAATGATACTCCCACAGTTACGAGAGCAGTTGAAAAGGCGATCGCAGAAGTCAAATCTAGCTTACCCAAAGATGTTAAAGTCACAGAAACTTTCCGCCAAGAAAGCTTTATTGAAGCTGCGATTGAAAACGTTACCAGTTCTCTGCGCGATGGCATTATCATCGTTTCCATCATCTTGTTGATGTTTTTAATGAACTGGCGCACCGCGATTATTACCCTCAGCGCCATTCCTTTATCAGTCCTGATTGGCATGATGATTCTGGGCTTATTTGGCCAAGGTATCAACACGATGACCCTGGGAGGATTGGCTGTTGCCATTGGTTCAGTCGTGGATGACTCAATTGTAGATATGGAAAACTGTTACCGGGGTCTACGCAAGAACCAAGTAGCAAGCAATCCGGTGCATCCATTTAAGGTTGTTTATGATACTTCTGTAGAAGTTAGAGTCAGCGTTATTTTTTCAACGATAATTATTGGCGTTGTCTTTGCCCCAATTTTCACCCTTACAGGTGTAGAAGGTCGGATATTTGCGCCAATGGGTGTTGCCTATCTAGTATCAATTTTTGCTTCTACCTTAGTGGCAATGACTTTATCTCCGGCACTTTGTGCGATTTTGCTAGCAAATCGACAATTACCAGCCGATGATACCTGGATAAGTGCCTTATCACAACGAATTTATCGACCTCTTGTAAATTTTTCCATCCGTTTCCCCACAATTATTTTGGCAGTGGCGGGTGCATCCTTAGTAGCTTCTTTGGTAATTTTACCGAGTTTGGGAAGGGTATTTTTGCCAGAATTTCAAGAACCATCCTTAGTGAACACAGTTTTGCTTTATCCAGGGAGTTCTCTGGAGGCGACAAACCAAGTCGGATTTGCGTTGGAAGATGCGCTTAAAGACGACAAGCGATTTAAGACGGTGCAATTACGAGCCGGACGCGCGGCTGGTGATGCGGATGCAGGTGGGGTGAATTTGGGACATTTAGATGTGGAATTGAGTGCAGAAGGCTTAAAAGATCGGCAAGGGAGTATTGAAAAGCTGCGGCAGGAGTTTGGTAAGATACCTGGAGTCGCTTCCAATATTGGCGGCTTTATCTCACACCGCATGGATGAGGTATTATCAGGGGTAAGAAGTGCGATCGCAGTTAAAATATTTGGCCCTGATTTAGCAGAATTACGCCACATTGGATCTGAAGTTCAGGCTGCTATGACAGGTATTTCAGGAATCGTAGACTTACAACTCGAACCCCAAGTCCCCATTAAACAGGTACAAATTCAATTTAACCGGGAAGCCGCAGCGCGTTATGGCTTAACTGTAGGTCAACTCACTGAAATGCTAGAAACCGCACTCAATGGGCGAGTTGTTTCTCAAGTACTCGAAGGGCAACAATTATTTGACCTTGTAGTTTGGTTGCAGCCAGAATCACGCAACAACTTAGATGTCATCCGCAACTTACTAGTAGATACCCCCACAGGGCAAAAAATTCCTTTAGCGCAGGTGGCCAGCATTAATTATGGAACTGGCCCCAACACAATTAACCGGGAAAATGTCTCACGCTTGATTGTTGTTTCTGCTAATGTCTCCGGTCGAGATTTGGGTTCTGCGGTAGAAGAAATTCAAACTAAAGTCAGTCAAGCAATCCAATTACCCACAGGTTATTTTATTCAATACGGTGGTCAGTTTGAATCAGAGCAACGAGCTACGCAAAATCTATTGGTATTTGGAGGACTGGCAATTGTTGTCATCGCAGTTTTAATGTACTTCGCAGTTAAATCTGTGACTGCCATGTTGATGATTATGATTAACCTACCTCTCGCGTTGGTAGGAGGTATATTTTCCATTGCTTTGGGAGGTGGGATTATCTCTGTTGCTTCCTTAGTAGGATTTATTACCCTATTTGGTGTAGCTACCCGCAACGGATTGCTGTTAGTAGACAACTACAACAACAAATTGGCACAGGGAATGCCTTTAAAACAAGTTATTTTTGACGGTTCAATGGAACGCTTAGTTGCCATTTTGATGACGGCTTTAACTTCAGCTTTGGGAATGATTCCTTTAGTAATTGGCACAGGTGCAGGGAAAGAAATCTTGCAACCACTTGCCATAGTAGTGTTAGGAGGATTATTTACTTCTACAGCTTTAACATTATTGGTATTACCCGCATCATATGCCCAGTTTGGTAAATTCTTGATGCCTAAACAAACTCTATCAGATGGAGAGAATAGCAGCACTATTGGAACAGCATTTGACTGGTAGCCATTCTAAAAATTAAAAATTTTGTCTCAATTATCAATAATTTCCAGGAGTAAACTGATGAAATCAATCAAATCTAGTTTGATTATTATTGCAAGTGCAGGACTACTTTTCTTGGGAGCTTGTAGTAACAATAATCAAGCAGCTAATACTAGCCCAAATACTCAACCCTCAGCGTCACCTATTCTTAAAGGAGAGGGACAGCATGGCAAATCTCATGGAGGACGAACTGTAGAGACAGGAGCTTACCATTTAGAATTTGTCCCAGTTAAAGAGACTAATGGCACTCATCTAGATTTCTATCTACAAAGAGGAGACAATCATGAGGCAATACCTAATGCCAAAGTTACGGCTCAAATTCAGTTACCTGATGGAACACAAAAAACAGTTCCTTTGTTTTATGATGCAAAAGATAAACATTACGCAGGTTTATTAAAAGAAAAAATGAATGGTCAATATCAGGTGAAAGTTAATGCAGATATTCAAGGTAAAAAAGCAGATGGCCGTTTTAATTTTAATCGGTAACTGTTAGTAAGATTGAAATAAGGCAGATGGCAGAAGGATTTGAATAAGCAATGTCCACCAAAACCTGGATGTTTCTTCTACGTTTTGCGTAGGCTGTAGGAGCTTCCGTCTTCACGTTTCTGTGTTTCGCGCAGGCTGTAGCAACTTCCGCCTTCCCTGTAAGAGCTTCCGCCTTCACGTTTCCGTGTTTCGCGCAGGCTTTAGCAACTTCCGTCTTCTCTGTAAGAGCTTCCGCTTTCACGTTTCCGTGTTTCGCGCAGGCTGTAGCAACTTCCGTCTTCCCTGTAAGAGCTTCCGCTTTCACGTTTCTGTGTTTCACCCAGGCTGTGACGGCTTACGCCTTGACATTTTTGGCTTAAGTCTATCCTTCCAAACACCACCGAATCAGTGCGTAGCGTTCTCCAGTTCCTTTAATGCTCCCAATCCCGCTTTTTTGTTAACAATCGCTTGATTTTTAAGACAGTCACTACAATTTAAGGTTGACTAATTCAATTACGAATTATTTTTATGGATCAAGTTTATGCGAGTGCTACTAGTAGAAGATGAAGCAGATTTAGGTGATGCCATTAAGCGAACTCTTACCCAACACAAGTACTTAGTAGATTGGGTACTGGATGGTACAGATGCATGGGCATATTTAGAAAATAGCTGGACACAATACACACTAGCTATTTTCGATTGGATGCTACCAGGAATATCAGGATTAGAATTGTGCAAACGGTTACGCTCCCATAAAAATCCTTTGCCTGTGTTGATGCTAACAGCCAAAGACAGCATGGAAGATAAAGTTGCAGGGTTAGATGCTGGCGCAGATGACTATTTAGTAAAGCCATTTGGGATGGCCGAATTGTTAGCAAGATTGCGAGCATTACAGAGGCGATCGCCCCAATTTCAGCCCCAGGAATTAACTGTTGGCAACCTAAGTTTAGATTACGGCAATAATTTAGTTGTTAGTCAGAATGCTGGGGGAAATAAACAACAGATTCCCCTAACAAATAAAGAATTCCAGTTACTAGAATATTTTATGAAGCACCCAAACCAAATTGTTACTACAGAACAAATTCGTAATCAGCTTTGGGAAGTAAGTGCAGAACCAGTTAGTAATGTGGTAGCTGCTCAAATGCGGTTACTGCGTCGCAAACTAGCTAATAGTGGCTGCGAAAACATAATTGAAACTTTGCATGGGATGGGATATCGTCTCAATTTTACTGATGAAATTCCATAAAAGCGCGATCGCTGTGAAAATTTCAAGGTATGTCATTGGGAGTGGAACAGAGTGATTCATATATTTTAGATTCCGTTACACTCAAAAATAGCTATAACTGTTAAATAAATTTCAAGGAAGCGTATTGACTATGAAGTGGCGAGTAATTCTCGAACCTGATCAAGAAACCGGAGAATGGGCTGTTTGGTGTCCCGAATTACCTGGTTGTACATCTGCGGGTGATACGGAAGAAGAAGCTTTAGAAAATATCCGCGAGGCAATTCAATTATATTTGGAAGCCGATCCAATTCAATTAGCACCAGGAGCAATATCCCGCGAGGTTACGGTAGGATGACTCGTACCCGACGAATGAATGCAGATGAGGTTGAAAGAATTTTACAAAACTACGGATTCGAGCTTATTTCTCAAAAAGGTAGCCATCGTAAATGGCGAAATGGCGATCGCCAACTACAAGTAATTGTGCCCTATCATAAAGGTCGGAATCTGCCAATTGGGACTTTGCGTAATATCATGATAGGTGCAGATATTCCCGAATCTGAGTGGAAAACTGATTAGTAAAAAATCACTAATTGTTACATCTAATCTCCTATTTGCAAACTCACCATTTTACCAAAATCTCTTTAATTTTGAGTTAATACAACTGCTGTTTTAAAAAGTGCAATATAATACTCAGAAATGTTTCGGTGATATTACTACTCCTAATTGCTGTATTAAAGCCATTGTGTCACCTTGACCCCAATGTTCTACAATTTTGCTATTTATAACATGATCTATATGCACAACTGAGAATTTAACCTGTTTACCAGTTGGCGGAATACCCATAAATTCCCCTTGGTGAGTTCCACAAAAAATCCCACGAGTCACAACTTGATTTTCTTCAGCAATCACATCTTCAAAAGTATGATAACCATCTGTAAAAGCCACACGCATCATTAATGCATACTCAAAGAAAGCATCAACACCTTTGAGTTTATGACTTCCCATCACGCAACCGATAATATCTGGGGAAACTAACCTTTTCCCTTGTTCAATATCACCTAAATCAAAAGCTTTGTAAGCTTGCAGAACAATGGATTTATTATGTGCTAAAGACATACAGCTTCTTGTTTTTTCAATGACTTCTTGTAAATTTAGCTGGCAAAATTACCGTTTACATTGACTTAGGTTAAGAAATTGCCTTTTTTTGAATTCTTCGTTTTAATCGGCTCAAAGACTCTGGTTCAACACCGAGATAGGACGCTATATAGTATTGAGGAATGCGCTGTAAAAGTTCAGCTTCAGTTTGAAGAAGTTTGAGATAGCGCTGTTCAGGCGTGTCTTTAAAAAGAGAAAGCAGTTTATCTCGTAGCATAAATGCAAGGCTCTCTGCATGGAGTCTCAAGAATTTTTGACCTTCAGGAGCTAGTTCAAAAACTTGAAACAACTCATTGCTAACGATCAGCACCTCAGAATCTTCAATTGCTTGGCAAGAAAAACACGCGGGTTGTTGCTTGCGAAAACTCTCGTAGTCACCTAGCGGTTGATTTTCCAGATGGAAGAACAATGTCAATTCTTTTCCGTCTTTGAGGAAAAATGTTCTCAGACAACCTTTTAATGTCAAGCCGAGAAACTCACAAACATCACCCTCATGAAACAAGAATTCTCCCTTTTGAATCTTTACTGTCTTTAGAAGCGGCTCAATCCGCATTAATTCAATTTTAAATTCAGGTAGAAATTGCTGGATGAATTCGGAAAATTGTTCAAACATGGGGAATGCGATCGCACTAGGATAATTACAGGTTCACAGGTTGAAACTGCACGGCTGCTTACAATATCTTCTTATGAATCAGAATAAACTATTTCAGCAAACCCGCCTACGTTTAGCGCTGTGGTATGCGCTTGTCATGGCTTTGATTTTAAGCTTGTGCGGATTCGGCATCTACAGAGCAATTTCTCATGCCCATTGGATGACATTAGACCGAGAACTGGAATCTGTGGCAGGAACCTTACACGATACTATTGAGTTAAAATTACAAAAACCTGGTCAATTGGAACCAGTCATACAGCAACTTTTACCTAATATTTGTGTAGTTGGTCAAAGTTGTATTCAAGAACAATCAATTTCCAAACGCCATATTTTAAGCGCTATCAATCAAAGCAATTATTATGTTCGTTTTTTCAATAATTCAGGAAGCTTAATTGCGATCGCAGGGACTTATCCAGACGAATTACCTATAGTCTTTAACAAGGAACTTTGGCAAACCCTTAAAGACAGCAAAGGCAACTCTTATCATCAAATTTCTTTTGTGCTGCACACCCAAGAAAATCTCGATTGGGGTTACATCCAAGTAGGGCGAAGTCTTGCGGATTTTAATAGTTATCTGACTGCGGTAAAACTCACTTTAGCAGTGGGATTACCAATTGTAATGGGTTTGGTTGGTTTTGCTAGTTGGTGGTTAGCAGGATTGGCAATGCAGCCAATTTATCGCTCATATAAACAAGTCCAACAGTTTACAGCAGATGCCGCACACGAATTGCGGACACCTCTAGCAGCAACACAAGCGACAGTAGAATCCGCGCTGATGATGCCTCAATTAGATGAAACAGAAGCGCGAGACATTCTACAAACCCTACACCGTCAAAATCAGCGACTCACAACTCTGGTTACAGATTTACTGCTACTGACTCGCCTGGATCGTCAATCTGTGCCAATGCAACGAGACATTTGTTGCTTGGATGATATTATTAATGACTTAATAGAGGAATTTGCAGCATTAGCGATCGCAGCAGGTGTAACGCTGACATCTTGTGTACGCCTATCAACTCCTTTGAATGTCATTGGTAACGTAGATCAGCTTTATCGCTTGTTTTCTAACTTAATCATCAATGCAATTCAATACACGCCACTAAAAGGAAAGGTGACTGTTTGCTTAGATCGTAGTGAACATTATGCTGTGATTCAGGTTCAAGATACTGGTATTGGTATTCCACAGCAAGATTTGACTCGGATTTTTGACCGCTTCTATCGAGTGAATAGCGATCGCTCTCGTAGCACTGGTGGTTCTGGATTAGGATTAGCGATCGCGCAAGCAATTATTTTGGCACATCACGGCAGCATAGATGTGCAAAGTGAATTCGGCAAAGGTACCACTTTTACTATTAAGTTACCCTTCGATGTCCGTCCACTCGATAGTGTACGCTCTATTTACCCATTTAAAATGCTATACCATCGTTCGCATTGACAATATTATGTCCGCATAAATAGTTATGATTCCCACAGTCATTGTCTTGCTACAGTCACTTTAGAAGAGTGTTATAGGACTCACGCAAAATTATGAAAAAACGAACCGCAAAGGACACAAAGGACACGGAGAAATAAAAGTTTGAGAGATATTTTGCGTAAGTCCTAATTGAATAAGCTTTTTATAGTTTTAAGAGGTTGCTGTATTTACGCCGTGGTGTACTAGTCTAAGTTTATTTAATCAAAACTCAAAGAAGTCCTGCTGATTCATATAATCGTTTAACCATTGCTGAAATCCTTGCACCATAATCTAAATCTGCTGACCACCGCCCTGATAACTGATCAATTAATGGCGCAATCCCACGTGTAACAAAGCGAAACCGTGGATCGACTACTTCCTGTACCAAAGGTTCTAAACTAGCGTAAGCTTTCAAATGTTGGATGTGCGCCCTCACTCCAATTCTGGCACTGGGAAAAGACGCAGCCTCAGAACCACCACCGATCGCACCTAAGCCTGCAAAGTTATTTTGCTCAGGTCTAATATCACCACCAAACTGTAAAAATCCAGTTTCTACACACATTTGGCAAAAGGCAATATCATAGTTAACTCCTTCTATTCCTGCCTCTTCCCGATAAAGTTTTGGGATGTCAGGAAACCTTACCAAAGCATTTTGATTATTGTTTCTCAGAAATAATTGTAACTGTACTTCTGAAGTATTACCGTTCGACATCACCCGCTCAAATTGACCAGGGCAAACCATCAAATTTGAGCGTAAACTAACAGTCCGAGTTGCAGCATCCCAACTGACCGCGACATTAAAATCTCGCAGTTCAATAGCTTTAACATAAACTATTTTGCGATAGGTAATTCGATTAACATTAGCCGCTTTTGTAAGGTCAATCCGTAGACGATCTACTAAATCAATGGGAATGTAAGCATTTCCATTAACTAAAACTCCTTGCTCTGAGTAACTTTGCCCATTAATATTAATATTAATTGGCGGATAATTTGGTTCGGTTGGAGTTCCGGGAGTTGGGTCAATTACACGACTCCAAGTTACTAATCCATCGGCAATCCCCAAAGCAAAATCGCGGCGGCGACTTTGCAGCAAAGCCCGATCTTCTGGATTGCTGAGAAACCCCACTTGCATCACCAAAGCTGGAAGCGTTGTCTGGCGACAGAATGCTAAACTACCCAAACCGCTATTTGTATCTGGCTTAACTCCCCGATTCGGTAATTGGGGTACACGGCGCAACAACGCCACTAGCAACTGTTCAGCATTGCTTCTGCGATCGCTATTATTCGCAATATAAAAGACGCTAGCCCCACGCACAGAAGGGCTGTTAGCCGCATTAGCTTCAATTTCTAAAGCAACATCACCCCGTCGGCCGCGAGAATTGATCCAGGTGATAGTTTGGGCGGCACTCAAGTCGTCGGGAACTGCCAAAATTTCCACATTCCGCGCCCTCAATTCCGTTACAATCAAATCCCGCAGCAGAATCATCTCTTTCGCTTCAGTTGTACCACCTGCGATCGCACCTGGATCGATTCCTCTGGCTTCTTTGCCTCCGTGAGCTGCTGAAATAAAAATACGCCCCATTTTAAGTATTTCCTCTGATAAAATTAAATGTAAGCAATTCTATAAATCATTCTTGGTCTAGCAACAAGAATATAATAGCTATCAGTTGGGAAACGCACCGCAGTGTTAACTACTAACCCATGAATTGATAAATAGACTAGAATGCAAATTCCCCGCTTGCACCCAGACACAATTGAAGAAGTTAAACTACGGGCTGATATTGTAGATGTTGTATCCGAATACGTAGTTTTACGCAAACGCGGAAAGGATTTTGTCGGTTTATGCCCTTTCCATGATGAAAAATCTCCTAGTTTCACCGTCAGCCAAACTAAGCAAATGTACTATTGCTTCGGCTGTCAAGCTGCGGGAAATGCCATTAAGTTTGTCATGGAGTTGGGGAAGCGCTCTTTTGCTGATGTAGTCTTGGATTTAGCACGGCGTTACCAAGTACCTGTACAAACCCTCGAACCCGAACAACGCCAAGAATTACAGCGTCAGCTATCTTTGCGTGAGCAGTTATATGAAGTTCTCGCTTCCTCAGCACAGTTTTATCAACACGCCCTGAGACAATCACAAGGGCAACAGGCGCTTCAATATTTGCAATCTAACCGCCAACTCAAAGAGGAAACTATACAGCAATTTGGCTTAGGTTATGCCCCCGCAGGTTGGGAAACTCTTTATCGTTATCTAGTAAAAGATAAACATTACCCAGCGCAGATCCTAGAAAAAGCGGGATTGATTAAGCCACGTAAGGAAGGAGGCGGTTATTATGATGTATTCCGCGATCGCTTAATGATTCCCATCCGCGATGTTCAAGGGCGTGTCATTGCCTTTGGTGGCAGAACTCTCACGGATGAACAACCTAAATATTTGAATTCACCCGAAACCGAACTTTTTAGTAAAGGTAAAACATTATTTGCCCTCGATCAAGCCAAAGGTGGAATTTCCCAACTCGATCAAGCTGTGGTGGTAGAGGGATATTTTGATGCGATCGCTCTCCACGCTGCTGGTATTAATAACGCCGTCGCCTCCCTCGGTACAGCTTTAAGCTTAGAACAAGTGCGGCTGATATTACGCTATACCGAATCGAAACAATTAGTACTCAACTTTGATGCTGATAAAGCTGGAACCAATGCCGCCGAACGTGCGATCGGTGAAATTGCTGAATTAGCATACAAGGGCGAAGTTCAACTAAAAATTCTGAATTTACCAGATGGTAAAGATGCTGATGAATATTTGCATAGCCACACTCCAGAAGATTATGGAGAACTGCTAAAAAATGCGCCACTTTGGTTAGACTGGCAAATTCAGCAAATTATTCAAGATCGAGATTTAAAACAGGCTACTGATTTTCAGCAGGTAACTCAGCAATTAGTTAAATTACTTAAAAATATAGCTAACAGCGATACACGAAATTATTACGTTTCCTACTGTGCCGAAATACTCAGCTTGGGAGATACCAGACTTATACCCCTGAGAGTCGAAAATCTGCTAACTCAAATTGCTCCGGCTGCGGCTGCATACACTAAGCCTGTATCAGCAAAAAAAGCATGGGGAAGTAGCCAAGTTTCTCAGTCTCCGCTTCCTACAGAACGCAGTCTTTTAGAACACGCAGAGGCGTTATTACTGCGAATTTACTTACATTGTCCTGAACAGCGTCAAGCGATTATCGGCGAACTAGAGGAGCGAGATTTGCAATTTAGCCTTTCCCACCACCGCTTTTTATGGCAACAGATTTTAGAAATTTCATCCGGTGATGGAGAGACGAAAGATTTTGCGTCTCAACCAGATTTAATTTCCCGCTTGCAAGACCATTTTTTAGAATTTAGCAGCGAAATGGGGCTAATTTCCCATTTATTTCATGTAAGTGAAAAAAACCAAAAAGAAATACTTCGGACTCCGCAAGTAGTTCAAGCTGCGATCGCTTGCATGGATTTAGTCATGCTTGAAAAACGCTATCGTCACTTTTTGGAACTATGGCAACAAACCGATCCAGAAGCCGAACCAGAGCGTTATCAATCTTATTATCAGGCTTTCTACGCCGAAAAAATTAAGCTTCAGAAAATAGACAGGCAACGACTATTTTCTATCACAGACTTGTTATAGATAACATCCTACGCAGGGAGTCTATTTATCTAAAAAATCAGGTAGGCGTTGGATGTGCGATCGCTTTCGTCGCTATCATCGAATCAGGTTTCGGGGCTAACTGGAATCTTAAATCACTAGGAGTTGATCTGAAAAATGCCTAACACGCTATACGATCAAGATTTGCAATTATGGATTGAGCAAACCATTCAACAATTACAAAATCATGAATTTGAGGCGTTGGATATTGAGCATTTGATTGAGGAGCTAGTTGATTTGGGTAAGGCAGAGAAAAATGCTCTGAAAAGCAATCTGACAATTCTGTTGGCGCATTTACTCAAGTTGCGAGTTCAGCATGATGTACCCGATAGTATAAAAGGAAGCTGGTTTAGCTCAATACTTGAACATCGTCAGCGAGTTCTGAATAATTTAGCAGATACTCCTTCTCTAAAAAGTTTTCTGTTAGAAGCAGTGGAAAAAGCCTACCCAGACGCTCGCAAGCTAGGGATTAAAGAAAGCAAGCTAGCTAAGTTTGGGGTTCGCATACCCCAAGAAAGTGAGTATCCCACCGTATGTCCTTTTTCGATTGACCAGATTCTAGATGAGGATTTTTACGGTTTGTAGAGGATTGCTCTTACTGTTACATTGCTTTACATCTAAATGGATAGACAGGTGAACCGAAAGGTTTTACAATCTGACTGATTACGGTAAATTTACTTATTGCCCAATCAACATAAGCATAGTAAAGATTTTCTAGTGATTACATTTTATTGCGGAAGCACTAAATTAATATAAGAAAGTCTTGAATAAAGGGCAGCAAGAAAATGGATGTAAAGCTGATTCTAGCTGGATTAACAGTTATATTCACACTTTCGTGCTTATTTTTTGGCACGAAAAATGGGTTCTATGATTCCGATAACTATCACGGAAATGGCTCTGCACATTGAGTTCAATCTGTAGATGCGGCTTCGCGTAGGGTGAGTTAGCTAAGATAGCTCAGAACTTGCAAAGGGAAAATACATATAACAGGCAAACTCCTTTAGCTCCTAGTTTGATGGCTTTTAGTTAGCCCACCTTTCCGAAGCAGTGCGGGTTCGGAAAGGTGTCCTCCCCAATCAAAATTTGTATTCTCAGGGTGTAGGGGCGCACTATAAAACTTACCCCTAAGTCACAAAACCAAAATTTGTGTAATTTTTGGCTTTTGGGATATGTCTATCATGAGGTTTGAGGGGAGGAGAGCATGAGGGATAATCTGTCGGCATCCTCTAGCGTAGATGCTGTGGAGGCGGGTAGTGAATTAGAATGTTTGCCCTATAGTGTCCAGCATGACAATGAGGGCGTGTGTTTACTGGTGAAGATGGGCCCACACCGCATTCTATTAGATTGTGGTATGGAGGATATTTCATCGCTGGCTAAGGGGCTTACGAAGTCGGAAGGGAAATCTAGTTCGCCCCTGCCAGCAGATTTAGTTTTGATTAGTCATGCCCACCCAGATCATGCTAGGGGCTTACTGGCACTGCATAAAGCTTTTCCCAAGTTACCTATTTATGGTAGCGAAGTAACTAGTAAGTTACTGCCACTGAATTGGCTAAACGAAGATGCTGAGGAAATTTCCAAATTTTGTCATGCTTTGCCGTTGCGATCGCCTGTAGAATTCCAAGATGGTTTGGTAGCAGAATTATTTCCCGCCGGGCATCTGCCAGGGGCAGTGGCAATTCTCCTTACCTACACTACCAAGCAGCGTACCTACAAGTTACTGTACACGGGAGATTTTTTCTTATCTAACTCCCGCTTGGTAGAAGGTTTGCGTTTAGAAGAACTGCGGGGCTTAGATTTGGATGTGCTAATCATTGAAGGTAGTTATGGCACATCCCGTCATCCTCACCGCCGCAACCAAGAAAATCAGCTAGCAGAGCGAATTAATCGCGCGATCGCTGACCATTGTTCTGTCATCCTGCCCACTCCTGCATTAGGATTGGGACAAGAGATGCTAATGCTATTACGCTCTCATCACCACTTCACCGGACGAGATTTAGATATCTGGGTAGATGGTGCTGTTGCTACTGGTTGTGATGCATATCTAGAACTATTACCCCACCTTCCCCCATCTGTACAGAATTTTGCCCGCCATCAACCCTTATTCTGGGATGAACGGGTACGTCCTCGCGTGCGTCGTTTACAGGCAGAACATCGTCCCACAGTGGGCAAGTCACCTTGTATTGTCCTCACCGACTCTACAGATGATTTGAACAAGCATTGCCAACTAGATACAGGCCCTTGGCTGATCCTTCTTCCCGAAAAAATTGATATAAAAGTTAATAAAGAATATTTAGCGCCTACCACTGTTGAAACCTATCTCTTAGCTCAACATAGCGATGGCCCTGGTACTACGCAGCTAATTCACAATTTGCGACCCCAGCATGTCATTTTTGTTCACGGTTCTCCTGCTTACTTAGCAGACTTGACTAGCTTAGAGGAGTTGCAAAACCGTTACCATATACATTCTCCGGCGGCTAACACTTTAGTAGAATTGCCTATTGGGGACACATTTTTACAACCGGCTGCACCAGAAACTAACTATGAAGGTGAACTGACAGAGTTAGGAACAGTAATCACAATCACCCTACCGAATATGATTACTGCTGATCCGCGTTGGCGGCAATTTGCCGATACTGGTTTAATCGAAGCTCGTTGGCAAGGTGAAGAACTAGTCTTAAGGGGATTGTCTCAACGAGAACTTCTTAGCCAAAATAGCGATCGCTATACATGGACGGATGTAGACTGCTGCGGTACTTGCCGACATCAAAGAGGGCAGAGATGTTGGAACCCAGCTTCGCCATTGTATAACTTTAAGGTAACTCTCGAAGGTTACTGTCCTGCTTTTGAAGGCTTGAATGATAGTCAATAGTCATTAATCCGCCGCCCTTTGTCATTTTTAATTAATGACTAATGACTAATGACTAATGACTAGTGACTAATCGCTAAATTATTCTGGATTCGAGTCAGTGTAACGGTTGTGTATGCGCTCTGCTTCGGGACAATCTTCAGTCATCAGAGGTTCCACATTTCCGCGCGGTACTGAAGCCAGTTTTTGCGTTACAGCACCAATGCTCTCGAGGCGAACCATTTCTTCCCAAGAACAAACTTCGTCCTCTTCTTCTGTTTCATAGCGTAGGGTAACTAAATCTCCCTCTATGTCTATGATGCGGGCGCGTTCAATCCAGCGTTGCTGGTCCCGCAAGAAAACACATACCTCGCGCCCATCGCAACACAGTTGATAAATCTTGCGGTGTAGCATGTATTGTTTCTGCCTTTTTAAACAACGTAGTTAAACCTTTCAAAATCTGGGTTCTACCCCATTACATTACACCTTTAAGAGGTGAATTTCACCTTTAAGAACAAGTAAGCTTCATGACCCAATCCCAAAATTTGCTTGTAGTTGTCAAAATATCGAGAAGTTTTGAGTCATAAATCAACGGTTGTTCTAGCAATGAAATCATCTCCTTGCGGCTTATTCTACACAATGTCTGCTTCATAGAAGTCAGACAATTGGCAACCTGTCTTAAGCAAGGTCATATTTCCTGGTGAGTCATTCTTACCATTATGTAATAAATAATACTCCAAAACAATCGTGGATTGCGGTTGTTTAATTTCCCTACTTTTAATCATTGGCATTTCTGGGAAGTCCGGGGACTCGGCTTTACTTTTACCCACTTGTATCTGATCTTAACTCATTCTTCTGCTGACCTTGATAGTTTTCAACAACAACACCCAAAGAGTTTTTAATTTTTAAGATTTTTTGCCTGATGAGGGGGCAGGGAGTAGGGGGCAGGAGGCAGGGAGCAGGGAGCAGGGGGCAGGGAGTAGGGGGCAAGAGAAATGCCGATAAATATAATTTAGAAATATTTAGAGGATTTAATAAGTACAAAATGGTAGTAAATAGAATTTTACACAAGCTTTTCCTCAGTCCCTCTGATGTTTCTGGAGTATCAGCAAGATTTATGTGGTAGAGGAAATTCCATAAACACGTTCGATGAGGATGCTTCTCGTTTAATTTTACCTGCACGAACTGCATCATATAGGGCTGCAAGGGCTGGCAAATCCTCTGGCTGATAGCATTTAGTCGCCAGTACTTGCTGAAGTAAACCCTCAGATTCAACACTAAGATATCCAGTTTGGAAAGCAGATTCAATGATTGTGCGAATCATTTTGGTTAGGGCAGGGTAAACAATTTGTTACCTCAAGTGTGGAACATTTTCTTGTGCAACTAATTGATACAGAACATTGTCTTAATGTGATTATAATTACAAGTAAGCAGTGATTCACATCACATAAATGCTAGAAAACATCAACTTATGATAATAACTTTTAGTAGATACGATAAAACTTTTATACAAGCTTTTTAAGTATTAATAGTGGTAGGCAAGGTGGAAAAACTTTTAGGCAAGCATCTAAAAAATCTAGTGAAAGATAACCAATCAAGCAAAAAACTGGCGGAAATCTTCATCTGTTTGACTTAGTTGTACCCAGTCTAGGTTTAAAGACTGAAATTTTTGCACCAAACGATCGCAAGCTGGGCGTTCGGTAGCGTAATGTCCGGCATCGATTAAAATGAGATTACAATCGCGGCTTTCTTGAAACTGATGAAACTTACAATCAGAAGTTAGATAAGCTGTCGCACCAGTTTTAGCAACGGCTGAAATGTAACCAGCCCCGGAACCACCCAAAACAGCAACTCGTGAAATTGTTTGCTGTAAATCAGCACTGGGGGAAAAAATCAAGTTAGGGGGAGCAAGTCGCTTTTGAATGGTTGTGAGTAATTCCTGTAGTGTTAAAAATGGCTCCAGGAAACCAACACGACCATATCCTAAGCCTCCTTGTGTCGGTACTATGGGGGTAACTTCTTTAAGTTCTAAAATCTGAGCTAAAACGTCAGCAGTCCCATCTTGTACTTGATCGAAATTGGTGTGGGCGCTGTAAATACCAATATTTTGGGTAAAAGCTAACCGTACCATTTCTGCGATCGCTTCACCAGTGCGTAAAGATTTGAGAGGATTAAAAATCAAGGGATGATGGGCAAATATCAGATTAGCATTCAGAGCGATCGCTTCTTGCATTACTGCCAAAGTCGGTGTCAAGCATACTAAAACCCGTGCTTTTTCCTGCAAAACTCCTGGTTCAATCTGCCAGCCACAATTATCCCAGCTTTCGCACCAGGTGGGATTTGCCCATGCTTCAAACCAAGTAATTAAATCAGAAATTTTCATAATTATTCTGTTCAGCAATTTTTAATCGCTAATTAGTGTTTCTGTGGTTGAATATTTAATTTTAATGCTAATTGCTGACGCATTTCTTGGAAAGGTTTGTTCCATATTGGGCTAGCATTCCAATTCCACATCGTTATTGGGATAAGTTGCTCTTCAGCTAGATAAGTTAGCAGGCGGTATTCATCTTTTGGTTCACGAGAAAAAGTGAAAGGATTGCGGTAGCCTGTATCACATAGTTTATAAGATACCAGTTGTCCATGATTAATTCGTTGTACAAGTTCTTTACCTTTGACGAGCAGATAATCTAAAAATACTAGACTAAAAGGCTCTACAGATGCGCGATTTTGCGGCTCCTTTTGTACCCACCTAGCCCAGTCAAATCCATACATAAAATCGTGAACGTAACGGAAGCGAATTTCTGTATTAATTCCGAACATTTCCATCAGAGAAACCATCTTTTCAGCAAAAAGCTTTAAAAAGGCAACAGCACCCTCATCTGCAATCAAAGCCTGCCTGAGCATACTACTTACCATAAAATCAAAATCCCAGAATATGTTCTCTGGGAAGTTTCGTAACTGAGTACGGACTATAGATTCGAGAGTTTCCTGAAGGGTTGTAATAATTTGAATATCGGTGCTTTCTTTAACAATTAAATTCTCTAATTCGGCAAAACTGGTAATTATTTGCTTGTGGGGATTAAGTGATAGCAAGTTAATAGACTGTTGGGCAAGGATTTCATCAATATATTGAAAAGTATGAGTTGGTGTCAGTTTTTGCTTCATAGTAATTGAAATCACCCAAACAGCTTGCACTAACTATTAGTGTATATCGAAAATAGAAAATTTTTAAATCAGTAAAAACAAACTTAACTTTTAGATTTACAAATTTACACGTTAATGTGTATCTAAATTTTGCATAAATAATTTTAATTGCAAAACCGTCACGGCAATATTTGTGTAATCATATCACTGCGAGTTGATGAGATTATATCCAAAGTTACACCCGTAAGGGCACGGCAGTGCCGCGCCCTACGCCTTGTAATATCGCATCTGAATGGGAAACGCTATAACTGTGAAATCAAATTTGAAAGCCAGTTATCCAGAAATGTGGATAACCAACTCTCTTAAATGGCTGCGCTGGCGATGTTCCCAGATATAAATTCCCTGCCAGGTTCCCAGTACAAGATGACCTCGATTAATAGGAATATGCTCAGAAGTGTGGGTGAGTGCGGTACGAATATGTGCTGGCATATCATCGGGGCCTTCTGCATTGTGGATATATTTACCCGATTCTGGGACGAGTTTTGCCATAAAATTAGCTAGATCCACCAAAACATCAGGATCGGCATTTTCTTGGATAACTAAACTGGCTGAAGTGTGGCGCAAAAATAAAGTACAAAGACCAGTTTCAACCCCCGATTCTGCAACTGCGGCTTCAATTTTTGCGGTGATGTTGTAAAAAGATTTGGCAGTTGTGGAAATTTTTAGTAACTTTTGGTAATGAGTCATTTAAAACAGTAATTGTTGATGACAGTAAAATTGTTTTGAATAACTTTACTCAGTCTGTAAATAATTGAGAATAGCATGAGCGATCGCTTCATTCCCATCCTTAGCTATTGGTTGAGATTGCTTTGGTAGTTGGGGTAACTCACCCAGAAAATCCCAAGTGCCTTGAAAAAACTCAGATGGGGTGATGATTTGATGTTGATTATGATTTGTTATGCCTTCTATTATAAAAGCTGCTTCGGCGAAGTCTTCACGGGGTATAGTAACAATAGGTACTCCTAATAGTGTGGCTTCAGCAAAAGTACTGAAACCGGGTTTAGAGACAACTCGCCCACAAATCGGCATAAAATCTACAGGGCGGTATTTACGGTCATTAATTTTCACTAAATTAGGTAAATCAGGCGCAGATTGATCAAACACAATAAATTGCCAATCTGGGAATCGCCGCAGGTTATCGTAGGGAATTTGCTGCAAACCCAAGCCGCCAAAGGTCAATAAAATAGTTTTTTCGACAGGTGCAGTTATTCCCCAAAGAGAACGTAAAGCATCAGCAGAGTGACGGGGAGAACCGCCTGTTAAGCCGACATCTGTGATATTGTGAAAAGCCTGCATTGGTTCATGGAAAGGAAGACGAAATAAGCGATCGCACTTTGAGTACCAATCACTAATCCAATCTGCAACTGCTGTAAATTCATCGCCCCAATCTCGATAGATAAAGTCCCAGCCAAAGTTACTCATCATCCAGCAAGGGATATTTGCACCTTTGGCAAACCCAGGAGTCAAAAAGGGAATATCTGCCAAAATGAGATCAACGCGATTTTGGCGGATAAAATTTACTTCGGAGGCAATCAGCGAATTTTGATGTTTTTTAATATCTAGCAACTTTTCTAAAGTCGCTACTTTATCCATTGTCAAACTATCGCTTTGCACCACACCCAAATCAAATGCACGAGGACGATAGATAAAATCCCCTTCTATATAGCACTCTAGCAACCAACGCGGGGCAGTGGTTACGAGAATTAGCAGGACTTCTGGGCATAATTTTTGAATTGTTGCAGCGACAGAAGCCATGCGGGTAGCATGTCCAAAGCCGTGGTTAGTGATAGCTAAGTATAAGATTGGGCGTTCCATTTTAAAGGTAGGAGTTAGTAGTTAGTAGTAGAGAGGCGATTAATCGCCTCTCTACAGGAGTTAGGAGTTAAAATCACCATTCCCAGACTGATAACTTATAATTCCTAACTTTTAATTAGTTTTGCAAAAGCTTTGAATTGCTTCAAGCAATTGGTCGATTTCCGATTCCAAAGTCAGGTAATGGACGGTGGCGCGTATACAGCTAGGATCGGCAATTGTCCGAGTTAATATGTTTTGTGAGTCTAAAAACTGCACTAACTTGAGATTAGCTTGGGGCTGATTATTTACAAGTTGGAAGGAGACTATACCGCTTTCCGGTGGGGAAGTTCGTAAACATTCAACTTCAGATAGCGCTACTAAACGCCGCCAAAGGTACTCGCTGTTTTGACAAATTTGCTCGTAACGTTCCTGTGATGTTCCCCATTGCTGATGAATTGCGATCGCTTCCTTTAATCCAACATACAACGGATAAGCTAGTGTAGACACTTCATATCGTCGCCCATCTGGAAGCCAGTCCACAGGCTGAGATTGACTATCTACAACAATGCCATTCAAGCCAATAAATGTAGGTTTCAGGCTTTCTCGCGCTTCTGGCCGAACATACAAGCCACCAGCACCCGCAGGGCCACATAACCATTTGTGACCAGTAAAAGCATAAAAATCTACACCCAATTCTGTCAAGTTTAAGGGCAATAAACCAGCAGATTGGGCAGCATCTATCAACAAAAAAGAATTATTATTTCTGCATACTTCGGAAATTTTGTCAAGAGGCAAAACTTGACCAGTATTCCAGAAGACATGACTTAAGATTACAAGACGGGTATTAGGGCGTAAGTGCTGGGAAATAATTTTTACAGGGTCGCCCTCATTTAAAGTTGTCTTCAGGGGACACGTAGTAACTTCTACTGCGAATCTCCGCGCAATTTCTTGCGTAGTGGCAATCACACCTGGATGTTCGCAGTCTGAGAGCAGTATATGGTCGCCAGAATGCCAGTCAATGCCCCACATAGCGATATTACAGCCAACTGTGACATTTTGGGTAAGAGTAATTGTTTCACTTGGTGCATTTAACTCTGAAGCGATCGCAACTCTAGCGGCTTGAGTTTGCGGTGCTATCCAGCGATAAGCCTCATTCCCAAAGGGGCCTATGTGCTGAACATAAGCCTGAGTTTCGGTCATAGCATCCATTGCCCTTTGGGGCATGGGGCCTTGTCCCCCATAATTAAAATAAGTCTTATTCGCTAAAGCGGGAAATTGCTCTCGATGGCTATGCAGCCTGGTTTGGGCGACAGAAATACTAGTCATACCAATTTTAGATTTTAGATTGTAGATTTTGGATTAGTCATTAGTTTCTCATTTTCCCACTTCATTATTAATTGTTTGAGTTACTGCCAGATTGTGCCAAATCTTGTTAACTTAAAAGGATGCTAATTAATGCTGAACTCCTACTGCAATACCAACGCTGTAAACGTCGGACTTTTCTAGATATCCACGGTGACAAAAGTCAGCGTGATGCGCCTAATGAGTTGCTGCGGAAACTGCAACAGGACAAAATCGCTCATCAGCTAAGTGCTTTGGCACAGATGAGTTACCACCAACCAGATTATTCTTATGGAAACTGGGAAAAGGCAGAGAAGGCAACTTCAGAATTGATGGAACGTGGGGTTGAATCCATCTATAAAGGAGTTCTGCTAGCAACTTATTCTGAAAAATATACCCTGCTGAGTCGCCCAAATTTACTTGTGAAACAGCCTGGACAATCCCGTTTTGGAGATTGGATGTATGTCCCGGCTAGTATTGAACTTGGTAAGCGCCCTAAGCAAGAATATCAGGTTGTCGCTGCATTTCATACCCAAGTTTTGGCAGCAGTCCAAGGAGTTGTACCAGAAGTTGCTTTGCTGATGTTGCGAACTAAAAACAGCAACTACACCGTGGATTTGTTCAAATGGATGCCACGGATGCAGCAAATTCTGGAGGAGTTTATTGAAGTTTTAGAGTTACCGAATCCGCCAGAGGTGTTTATTTCTCGGCAAAAGTGCAGTTTTTGCCATTGGTATAGTCAATGTTATGCGATCGCTCAATCTGAAAACCATCTCTCACTATTACCAGGTGTAACACCTCTTCGTTACACTCAACTTCAAGACGTAGCCATCACCACCCTAGAATCTCTTGCTAATACCAGTCCCAACAGTTTAGAAAATCTCGTTGGTTTCGATGCGAAAGTAGCACCTAAGCTAGTAGTACAAGCTCAATCTGCATTGGAAAAACGGCCGATAGTTTTACCCTACCCGCTACCAATAAAAGATATTACATTCACAGCACCTATAGAACTTTACTTTGATATTGAGGCACAGCCAGACTTAGATTTAGATTATCTTTTAGGAGTTTTGGTTATCGATAGAGTTGCCAACACAGAACAGTTTTATTCGTTTTTAGCAGAGAAACCAGAAGACGAAGAATTAGTTTGGCAGCAATTTTTAGATTTGGTTTGGCAATATCCCGAAGCGCCAATTTATCATTTTTGTGCTTACGAGTTTGATACGGTTAAACGGTTGGCAAAACTCTACAACACTCCTTACGCCTCAGTGCGTCCTATCCTGAATCGATTTGTGGATGTGTATGAACAATTAACCGAAAGTGTAGTGTTGCCTATAGAAAGTTATGCCCTAAAAGCGATCGCTCGTTGGTTAGGATTTGAGTGGCGAGAAAAAGAAGCCAGTGGTGCTAAATGTATTTACTGGTACGATCAGTGGTTAGAAACAGGCGATCGCACCTTACTAGAAATTATTCAAAGCTACAACGAAGATGACTGTCGCGCTACCCACAAAGTCAAAGACTGGCTTGTAAACTTTTTTCAGGATGAATATGGTTTACAACTAGCTTAAAAGGTTGTTTGAAAAATAGTAGGCGAATAGAATAGAGCCTCCGGCACGCTACGCGTTAAGCGAAGCTATGCCGTTGGCGAAGCCTCTCGTAGAGAAGGCTTTACGCTACTACACAAACCAAGTCCACTAATGAAAAATTAAAGGTTTTAACCCACGGAGGTGGGTTTTGTCTGTATAGCCGCGACTTCCAGTCGCCAGGGCTAGTGACTCATATCCGCTTCAAATCTTGTAAAATGGCGGTGGCTGATTGATAGCGATCGCTAAAATGATAGCAAACCATTTTATCTAGAATTGCCGCTAATTTTTCACTCACTTGCACCGTTTCCCGCCACATTACATTCCCCGTTTCTGGATTTGGGTAAAGTTCTTGTGGTGGTATCCCAGTTATGGCTTGAATACCGATCATTCCTAAAGCGTAAATGTCACTGCATAAGCGAGGATGACCCGCAAATTGTTCTGGAGGCGCATAACCCCGTGTCCCGATGGCTACTGTAGCTAATTCCGTTTGTTCGCTGCTTGGCGGTTGCATTAATTTCACAGCACCAAAATCAATTAATACCAGCCGATTATCTTCAGCACATCTAATAATATTAGTCGGTTTTATATCACGATGAATCACTCGATGTTGGTGAACAAATTCTAGAACTTCTAAAACTTGTTTGAGCATTTCTATCACAAATGATTCGTTTTGGACATTCTGCACAGGTGGTAATTCTTCACTTAGGGTATGTCCTTCGATATATTGTTGAATTAAATAGAATTCGTGGTCATCTTCAAAATAAGCTAATAGTTCGGGAATTTGATGATGTTTACCTAAAGATTGTAAGATTTCAGCTTCACTATTAAATAATCTGCGAGCAATTTGCAAAAAGCGTGTATCTTGACGGGCTGGCATTAACTTTTTAACTACACAAATTGGATTACCCGGTAGTTGAGTATCCTCTGCTAAATAAGTGCGACCAAATCCACCTGCACCAAGAACTTGAGAGATTTTGTAGCGTCCACTCAAAAGGAAATCACCCGATTTTATTTCTAATGAATCAATTGGGGTAGTAAAATCAATTGATGAATCGGGAATTGCTGTTTTGTCTTCTAAGAAGACATTTAATTGTGCGATCGCTTCTTGTTGTTTTTCAACTTGCAGAATAATCACCTGAGTTTGTTGCTGATTTTGGTAGCTAGTATAAACAATCACGCAGATACTACTAACAACCAAAGTAAGAGCAGAAGGAATTAAAGGAACCCATCCGGCTTGTAAAAATAAAGCAACGCAGATTCCTATTAAGCTAAGTAGAGTTGTCCCTACTACCACTAGCAGAAGCAACGGATTTCGCCACCTCCATGCTAAAACACTACCTAATAGTGCCCAGCCCCATATCCAAATAAGTTCCACCCAGTCAGGCCAATACCAAATTAGAGGTCGCCCATCCAACACCGTACTGATGAGTTGACTTGCTATCTGTGCATGAATAAACAAAGCAGGCATTCTAACTGGTTGATCTGGCAAAGTGCTGTAGGGCGTATAAAAGCCACCGGTAGGTAGACTAGTCGCTGTAGTGCCGATAATTACAAGACGGTCTTTGAATAAACTGGAGTTGACTTGGCCAGTGAGGACTTGTGTAAGGGTTACTTGATCGGCGAGGCTGTTAGGATGACGATAATTTAATAATATTTGGTAGCCATTTGCATCCAGATGTTGATAGCTGCCAGAATTAGCTTGTAAACGTGGAAATAGGGTTTTACCTAACTGAAAATCCCCTTTTTTAGTGAAATGATATTCAATACCTTGCTTTTCTAGATAATTAATTGCTATTAGTGTCCCAAATGCAAATGGTGTTGTACATTTATCGTCTGGAGAGTAAGCAAATAACAAAGTGCGGCGAAGAATTTGGTCATTTTCGTTGTCAGCAACCACATCGCTAAACCCAACATTATCTATAGGGAAATTGAGCGGCGGTGGAATTTCATCTTTACCCAAGCTGCTGAACGAACAGGTGCTGACGATATTATTTTTATTTTGGAAATTAGCTGCCAAATTGTTGTTTTCTGGCTGGAAAAGATATAACCCAACAATTCGCGGTTGATAAGACTCTATTTTTTCTAATAGCTGATTAATTGTCCGATCTGATAGAGTCCATTTCTCTCGTTTAAGATCGTCATCAGTGATTTTTACCAGCAAAATCCGCCGATCGGGTGCTTGTGCTGGACGCGATCGCAACATCTGATCGTAAACTCTCAACTCCCAAGGCTGCAACCATTTTAGTTCCCGAATTCCCCAGATAAAGGTGCTTACTCCCACACTGGTAACTAAAATTATTTGCAACCAGCTTTTTCTCTTGGGCGTTTCACGGGAATCCTGAACTTTGACAAAGGGAACACGGAGTTTTTTTAATAATCCACTAATCACAGCGTTGCGGCAGTAGCCTGAATTGGGTAAATGTTGCAGGCACAGAAGTTGATTTTCAGACTCTAGGTTAAAAGCTAATTAACCTGAGCTTCTCTATTAATGTAGCAATTTACTTACTGATTAGATAAGATACCTTGACATATTTCTACTGTTAAAGCAAACTGACGCGCAACCTCAACCATAGAATTCAGACAAACTATGTTGATAACGGGCTATTCAGCGTCGTGCTATGCGACTAATCATCTGTCTGAGATGTTTGGGTATCTTTAACAGGATTAGCAATTAGGAACGAAATAGGATTAGCAGATGGCGTTAATGAATCTAACTGTGGTTCTTCGAGCGATGCTTCTATACTTGGACTATCAAAATAGGAGCCAACGATTTTATCATAGTTAGAAGCAACAGCTAAAAAAGCACCGCCCAAAATATAGATAGGTAATGGCAGATTAAATTTTTGCAACCAGTCAAACAGTTCTGCCAAGGCAAACAGCACCAAAAAGCAAGCAAGCCAAACCTTCACATTCTCATCCCCTAGATTGAAACAACTCTATTACTAGCTTAAATAGTTTGTATGATACTTGATGTAGTACATAATCACCAAACTCAATGAAAAGTTGTATTTTCCAACACAGCAATTCTGACCCCGAAAGTGTCAAAATTACCGACTGACTAAGGAGTTAGTTATCCAGGCAGCCGTTTTTTACTAATGGTTAAGTTAGGCTTGATTTTTAGGTAATATCAGGTAGAATTTTGTTTATAAAATACGGCAATCCGATCGAAAAATAGTATATTGCACTCCCATACCCTGACAAATATGCAAATTCTCTGGTTTATTCCTACTGGATCTCATGACGGACGCTATTTAGGCACAGATATTGGTTCTCGTGTTGCCACACCTGATTATTTGCAGCAAATTGCCCAAGCTGTGGATAGTTTAGGTTACACGGGCGCATTGTTACCTACAGGGAGTTCTTGTGAAGATGCTTGGATAACTGCCGCCGCTTTTATATCTGTCACTAAGCAGATGAAATTTCTTGTGGCAATTCGCCCAGGAATTACTTCCCCAGGTGCTGCTGCACGCATGGCAGCAACATTTGATCGGATTTCTAAAGGAAGATTATTGATTAATGTGGTGACAGGTGGAGATCCGGTGCAACTAGCTGGAGATGGCTTACATCTTAGTCATGACGATCGCTATGATTTAACCGATGAATTTCTCAGCGTTTGGCGGGGTATCGTCAGTGGGGAAACAGTCGATTTTAAAGGGAACTACCTCGATATCAAAGGTGGTAAACTCCTATTTCCACCAGTTCAAAAACCCTATCCGCCCTTGTGGTTTGGTGGTTCATCTGCGGCTGCGAAGCGGGTTGCTGCTAAACATATAGATGTTTATCTGACTTGGGGCGAACCTCCTCAACAAGTTGCTCAAAAGATTGCCGAGGTTAGACGATTGGCGGCTGAACAAGGTAGAACAGTCCGTTTTGGGATTCGCTTGCATGTAATTGTGCGAGAAACCGAGTCTGCGGCTTGGGATGCGGCCAATGAGCTAATTAAGTATGTTGATGAGGATGCGATCGCAAAAGCTCAAGAAAGCTTGGCTAATTCTGATTCTGAAGGACAACGACGGATGAGCCAACTACATAGCGGTGGTAGTCAAAAAAACTTAGAGATTAGCCCCAACCTCTGGACAGGAATTGGATTAGTGCGCGGAGGTGCTGGTACGGCTTTAGTTGGAGATCCCGACACCGTTGCCGCGAGGATGCTGGAATATCACAATTTAGGCATAGAAACCTTTGTGTTCTCTGGATATCCCCATTTAGAAGAAGCATATCGCACGGCTGAATTATTATTTCCACGTTTACCTTTGCAAATGCAAACTGCACCGCTAACGCCACCAGTATTGAGTACTGTTAGCGAAATAGTTGGCAGTGAAAAATTTGCTAAACAATTAACGAGTGCCTCATGACTAATTCGTAGTTCGTAATTAAAGAGAAAATTACGAATTATGTTGACGATGCTGCTAGATTCATCCTTTGGAACAATCTAAAATCTCATGACTGTTAGCCTTAAACGTGCCAAAAGTAACAATAGTATATCTCTGAGCGAGGCATTAGAGGATTATGTGGCTGACCCTAATTGTGGCAGAAACGATCGCAGCAGATTCTGGACTTGGCTATATGGCAAATTGTTGCAGTTGAGTAGTTGAGATTTAAGTTTCGTTAGTTGATTAATATAAGGCTTGGGGTAGCTGCGGTAAAATAGGCTACTTCGAGAATCAAGATTGTGATAAGGCAATTTTATTGGGGTTGTGAGAAGTACTTTTTTAACGAACCACAGAGACAAGGCAGCGCGGTCTTGGGGAGCCAGTGCGTTCGGCGGCTTTGCCGACTTGAAGCATCTGGCGTGGTTTCCCCCATGAGCGACTGCCGCGCAGAGAATGCAGAGAGAATAAAGAGAGATTTTTATGAATTATTTAAAATTGCTATAACTGAGTATGCTCTAGTGTTTAAAGAGGTTTTTAAGTAGATGGGTGTGAATAAATATAATACGACGTTCCGTCATTGCGAGCGAAGCGAAGCAACCCCAGAGACTTTGCGATTGCTTCGCTTCGCTCGCAATGACATTTTATATTTAAAATGAAATGGGAGAGTGGCAAATTATGAAACTAATTTTACCCGATCATCTCATTGCTGATATTAGACCGCACCTAGCATCTGATATAGATGTTGTGGAGGTGGATAGTGAAGGTGATCTCGATGGTGATGTCAGTGATGCAGAAGTTTATGTCAACGGATTTTATCTGAAAGCTTCTACTCTTGAAAAAGTATTGACAGCAGCGCCTAGACTGCGTTGGCAACAGTCGCCGAGTGCTGGCGTGAATCACATCCTGACACCAACTTTTTTACAAAAGGACATTATTCTCACTAATGGCGCAGGGGTTCATGCGATTCCAATTTCGGAATTTGTATTGGCATTCATGCTGTATCATGCCAAGAATCTGCGAAAATTGCAGACTTTGCAAGATGCACACACTTGGGTAAGAGGAGTGTTTGTTGAAGAATTAGCAGATGCGACTTTATTAATTCTCGGCACTGGAAATATCGGTCAAGCGATCGCATCTCGCGCTAAAGCATTTGGTGTTAAAGTTTGGGGTAGTCGTCGCCATCCCGAACCCTTACCGAATTTTGACAAGATTGTGGGTGCTGATGAATGGCGATCGCTTCTACCAGCAGTTGACTATGTAGTTATTGCGACACCACTAACTCCAGAGACTAAAGGCTTGATTGATGAAGCTGCCTTGCGCTCTATGCGTCAGTCTGCTTACTTGATTAATATTGCTCGTGGTGCGATCGTGGATGAAGCGGCATTGCTCACCGCGCTACGTGAGGGATGGATTGCGGGTGCTGGATTAGATACAGTGGCTACAGAACCTCTACCGCCGGAAAGTCCTTTGTGGTCGTTACCGAATGCCTTTATCACTCCCCATTGTTCAGCCCTTTCGCCACGCCTGAGAGAACGCATAGCACAACTGTTTATCGACAATCTCAAACGCTACCAAACTGGTCAGCCCTTACGAAATGTTGTAGATAAGAAAGCGGGATACTGATTGGGAA
>NZ_JAYGHE010000045.1:28820-56175 GCF_034931145.1 Nostoc sp. UHCC 0252
TTGGGAATTGGGAATTGGGAATTGGGGAAAGACTTGTTTCAAGTCCTCACCTCTTGTCCCCCTGCTCCCTGCTCCCTGCCCCCCTGCTCCCTGCCTCTTCCCAGTCCCCAATCACTTTACTTTCAGCGCCGATTTACCTAATGACTGACAGATAACATCATTTTGTGGTGTATGGATACGGCTGCACAGAACGTCACGGTAATGTCGCTCTAAAGGATTCCTTTTTAACATCCCAGGATTACCAGTTAGTTCTAAGGCAATTTCTACAGCCCGAATCGAGTTAGTGGTGGTGAGGTATTTAACAGCTTGTGCCTGTAATCCTACGTTAGACTCATACTTGCCCTTGTCAATATTTTCAGCCAAACTATAAATTAATGTATTGTTAGCAAATAGCAGTGCTTCTATTTCACCCACGGCAGTTTGGAAGCGTGGTAGAGTTGCTAGTGGCTCTTGGAGATTAGAAGGCGATCGCTCCCAAAGATATTTTACCAGCCAGTCTCGCGCACTAGTAGCAACGCCGAGATATAAAGCACTCACTGTCAAACTGCCCCAAGTGGGAACCAGCTGATCAAAGGATGGCGCAGCAGATATGGGATTGATGTTCAAGGCATATTCTGAGGGGATTAATACATTCTCCAAAATCAGATCGTGGCTACCTGTAGCTCTCATCCCCAAATGATCCCAGGTTTCGACAATTTGCAAACCGGGCAAATCGCGCGGAACCAGAAAATTGCCAACTTGTGGTTCATCTTCAGTTGTTCGTGCCCAAACAACAAAGTAACTGAGGATGGGACTACCTGTGGTGTATTGTTTGTGCCCTGTTAAACGCCAACCCTTTGTTGTGCGTTCGGCAATTGTGGCAGGTAATCCGCCTCTAGCTGGTGTTCCTAACTCTGGTTCGACACGGGCCGCATTAAGCAGGGCAATGCCTTCGATTGACTCACGACACAGCCGTTTATATACTTCTGGATTCCAGCGACGGCTACGGGCTGCATTGGCATGTTGAAGATAATGCATTGTCAGTACTAGCGCGGTTGAAGCATCGCCACGCGCTATCCCTTCAATGACTCGGCAAATAGTTGACAACCCTAAACCCTCACCACCTAACTCGCGGGGAATGGTGAGGCTGAGTAATCCTGCCTCATGCAAAGCTGTAAAATTCTCGAAGGGAAAAGAAGCATCTTTGTCATGTATCCCTGCACGGGTGGCAAAGTCTTTGGCCAGAACCTCAACCCGATTGAGAATATTGGGGAGAGTTTCTAAGCTTTTAATTGCAAAGGTGTCTGCCACTGCTTGCTCCAACTTTGACATAAAGTTAGTCTAAATCCTGCTTTCTTTTCTTCTTCAGTTTATGACCTTTAACTCAGGTCTTTTGGCGATCGCTAGATACTACTTAAAGTTATTCGGATTTTAGTTATTATAAGTTCTGTAACTATGACATAAATGGCTTTCATATTATGTTCGGCAAATCACTTGTAATATGTCATTGCGAATGCAACGAAGTGGAATCGCAAAGGTTTGGGATTGCCGCGCAACGCTTGCAATGACATAAGTATTAAGTCGAACATGATATCACAGAGCAAGTCAAGCAGAGAATTTAGCAAAGGTTTTTAGAGAAGGTGATTAAAAAACCTGATTGGACAAAAAAAATGGCGATGCCTTCGGCAAGGCGTCGCCAACGCACTAAAATTTATTGGTTGAGATGGTTTTTGATCGCCAGATTTCCTAAGTTTCTTGTCTATCCTGTTGACAAAACTTTTGTTTTATCTATAGTCTTGTTTTTGAATACTCCCTAAACGAGCCGCATCACGAATATTGTAATCGGGTCGAGTAAAGCGATTTAGCTGCATTTCAAAAAACTCTCGATTGGCTTGTAAATGTTTGGGATTTGGGTCATCTAAAGGATATAAAAGTGCAGTTCGCAAAGCTTGAATTACCGCAGAAGTAACACAGTACATTGACCGTTGAAAACTAACTCCCAACTGAATTAACATATCTTCTTCACCCCGGCAATGTTGGCTGTAATAATCAACAAGATATGGTGGCAAAAAGTGCAACATATCTTGCATTAATAACGTGGGGGGAATGCCAGCAGTACCCACTGGAAAGACATCAGCGTAAAGAATGCCAAAGTGAAAGTCTTTCTGGTCTTCTGGAACTTGACGCGCTTGAGCATTATAAGATTTTGTCCCTCGGAAGGGTGCGGTGCGGTAGAAAACTGCCTCTACATAAGGTAATGCAGCTTCGTATAGCCACATGAAACCCTTCGATTTGGGGATAATTTCGTAACATTTACCACGAATATAAACATGATGGTAAATGGGGCGACCTGCGATCGCAAATATACCATTAACTAAGAAGTTCATCGCCTCTGGGACGGTGCTAATCGTACCTTCATCATAGCGGTCGGACATTTCAAAGAATACCGGGGCCATGACTTCCCAGAATAAGCCCAGATTAGCGTAGTATGACATCTGGCGGCACTGTTCCAAAAACATATCGGGGAACAGCTTGTAAAGCCCCAGCATGACGGGGTTCCCTTGGAAATAAGCTTTAATTGCGCGGTCAGCGTTGGCTTTGTATTCGTCTGAATCTAGGTAAGGGTCAAATTGTCCACCCATCCCTCTATGCCATAACATTGCCCGCATACAAGCTTCAGCAAACTCCATGTTAATGCGATCGTGGAATAAGTGATGCAATAACTTCGGCATTTTGAAGGTTTCACCCTTTTCAATAAATGCCAAAAGTTCTGGATGTGCAGTAGCTTCGCCGCGCCAAATTCGTAAATCGGCATCATCACCAGCATAGTGATTATGCAGTTCTAAATACTCTTTGGGTAAGAAGTATTTAAAGAAGGGAATCGGGTTTAAAAACTCGTTTTCAGCAATATAAAGTAGGTCACGCCAGTAAAAATCCATCGGCACAGCATAAGCTTTATATAAACCGATAATTTGCATCAAATTTTCTGGAGTATCGGGTAACATTGCACCGCCTGCTTCTAAGCGATGAATTACATCGGCAAATTCGTGCGTTGAAGGAGGTAATTTAATTGCTGTTTTAATTGCTGTCATATTATTTACTAATTGGTGTTAGTGATTCTTGACGAATATTCAGGGCATGAAAAATGCTTAAAACATCATGTGTCCAAACTGGCAATATTAGCGTCATGGCAATTTCTTCAATGCTGTGAATTGTGCCAGCGATACAAGTCAGCCATAAGGTAACTCCGGCGTAATCAAAGCCAAATAGGGCAATAATCGCAATAAAAAGAGTGATTCCCCAAAATTTTGCTGAGTAGGTGTGATAGCTAGCGGGTTTACCGTACTTCACTAAATTCACCGCCCACCACAGCAATTGAGCAAAAACAATCATTAACAAGGGGACACTATAAGTAACGAGAATATCTTGATGAACTATCCACGCACTCACGAAAATACAACTAAAAAGGCAGACATCAGCCCAACTATCAGCTTGACGCAATTGGGCAGTGCTGACACCTAGTTTTCGCGCAATAATGCCATCAAAAATATCTGAGAGGAAGGCTGCAACAAAACCAATGATGAACCAAACACTGGTTTTGCCATCCCAGGCATCTAATAGGAGGAATGGAGATATTAAAAAGCGAAATAGAACAAGACCACTGGGAATTAATTTTAGATTCATCCTTCCTCCTTTATCGATGCGTAACTCTCTTATTGATTACTTCAGCGCTACTTCAGAGATTACGGTTTGTTCTAAAGGGGAAATTGCAGCGACCATTGTTGTAGTTGTAGATTCACTCCAACGCACTAACCAAGTGGGTTGTACTCCCAAAAAGATGATGAAGGCTGCCAAAATTAAAGCTGGGATTTTTTCAGACCAAAGAACTTTGGGATAGTAGGCGAAGTTATCGAGTTTGCCAAAACAAGTACGGTTGAGAAGGATGACAAAATAAACTGCGGTTAATCCACTAGCGACTACACACAAAATTGTCGGGATGGGAAAGGCAGAGAAACTACCTTGAAAGACGAGAAATTCGGCAATAAATCCTGTTAAACCGGGAATACCTGCGCTAGCCATTCCACTTAAAACTAGTAAGGCGCTAATTAAGGGTATACCGCGTATAGGACTCATTAAACCATTGAGTTTATCTAACTCGCGTGTACCAACTTTGGCTTCTACAACTCCCACCAAATGGAAGAGAATCGCCAGGATGATACCGTGGCTGAACATTTGGGCGACTGCACCAACGAGTGCTAAGGGTGTACTAGCAGCACCAGCTAGCAGGATATAGCCCATGTGACCGACGGAACTGTATGCTACCATGCGCTTGATATCTTTTTGAGCGATCGCAATTACTGCCCCATAGATAGCGCTGATTGCTCCCCAAATTGCTAAAGTCGGTGCAATAATGCTCCAAGCATGGGGGAACATACCCAATCCAAATCGCAGCAATCCATAAGTTCCCAGCTTTGCCAACACGCCACCAAGAAGAATGGCAATTGGTGCTGAAGCTTCAACGTAAGCATCGGGTAGCCAAGTATGGAAGGGAACTAAGGGAATTTTAATCCCAAAACCTAAGACTATTCCTGCTAGTAAAAGGATTTGTTTTGCCGTTGACAAATTTTCTGTAGAGAATGCATCAAAAGCAAAATTGGTAGAACCACTCAGCCACACCATACCCAAGAATGTAGCTAGGATAAATGCTCCCGAAACCGCAGTATAAATCAGGAATTTAATCCCAGCATAACCCCGTTTTGCCCCTCCCCAAATGGAGATTAGTAAGTAGAAAGGGATTAACTCTAGTTCGTAGAATAGGAAAAAGAGCAACAAATTTTCTGCGAGAAAAGCACCTGCAACTCCTCCACTCACTAATAAAATCATTGAGTAGAATAGCCTGGGGCGTTCAGTTTCTTTATTGCTACTATAAATCGAAATCCAGGTGAGTAGGCTATTTAGCACCAACATTAATATAGAAAGCCCATCAACACCTATTTGATAGCTCAAACCCAGAGTTTCATTCCAGGGCAAATACTCTTTAAATTGCATCGCTGGATTGCTGATATCAAATTTTAGTAGGATAAACAGGTTCCAGGCAAGAACTGTTCCAGAAAAAATTAATGCTGTTAAACGAATACGATGATTAGGGAAACTTACAGGTAATATTGCTATAATAGCGGCGGCTAAAATAGGGAGTAAAATCAAAACACTTAACATTATATTTGTCCTTTATTATTTCTCCTTTGTTATTTGTCCTTTGTGCGTTAGTCATGACCAATGGCCACTGAATAATGACAAAGGACAAATAACTAATTAGACTAAACTGATTTTGCCAGTATCTAAATCGTAATAACTACCGACTATTTTCAGCTTTTTTGCCTTGATTAGTTCAGATAAAACTGTGGATGACTTCAATTTTTCAACCTGTGCCAAAATATTTGCTTTACAAGCGTTTTCTAACTTATCTCCTGATTCTTCTTTTGAGCTTTCTACACTTGGTTGAATTGCTGTAATCAAACTTCCAATTTGCCCTGGGACTTGAGTGCCTTTAATAGCAGCATCTACCGCACCACATCTTTCATGTCCCATTACCATGATGACTTTAGCGCCTAACACTAAACTGCCAAATTCTAAGCTACCAATTTGCTGCGTTGTGGCAATATTTCCAGCTATGCGACAGACAAATAAATCTCCAATTCCTTGGTCAAAGACTATTTCTGAAGGGACTCGTGAATCTGCACAACCTAGAATAGAAGCAAATGGTTTTTGGCTTTTGGCAACTTCAATTAAGCGTGAATAAGTTTGGTGAGGATTTTTACGTTTTCTTTTAACAAATCTTTCATTTCCATCTAATAATGCTTTCAATGCCTTATCAGGGGTGATATCATCTTCTACTGGCGCTGGTGGTTTTTTTTCAGATGCAAGCAAGTTGGAACCAAGTCCGGCTGTCAGTACGCCTGTACCGATCGCACCTGCACCAAACTTGAATAAACTTCTTCTGGAAAGATTGATTTGTGGATGTTGTCTGCTCATCAAGTTATCCTCAAATGTTAATTTGTAATTCGTAATCCGTAATTATTTAGTGAAAAACTTGCGTGCAATTGTCTTTTACGGGGAATTTTATTTTTGCGGTCTAAATTTCCAAGTAATCCAATTGCTAATTACGACTTATCAATTACGAATTATTTTGTTGCTGCTACCCAACTGTCGAGATTGGAAAAATCAAATTTAAAAACTGCACTCCCCAAAACGGCCAAGTTACCCACATTCCTAAAAGGCTTACTCCTAGTAGGACAGTTAAAGCGTAAAATTGGGTTTGTCCAGAGGTGCTGTATTTTAAACTTTCACCGCCTAATAGCGAAAATAAACCAACCAAATTAACGATACCATCGACAACAAAACGGTCAATCATATCGGCAAGTTGGGAAATTTTGGCAACGCCAAAAATAATGGTTATCCGATAGAGTTTGGGGGTATAAAAGTCGTATGCAAATAAGTCCTGCAAACCTTTCCAAGGGAGGCGAATCGGTTTAGGAATATTACCTAAATAAACCACACCAGTGATGCTGCAACCGAAAATACTTGACCAAATTAAAAGTAGTACGACATCTTTATTTAAAGCTTCCCAATCTGGTAAAAGGGATAAGCTTTGCAACACTAAAGGAAGATGGAGGCTAAAGGCAAGTAAAATTATCATCGGCAAAACCATCGGCCAGTGTGCTTCAGGCGATCGCTGACTCATTTGTGTAGCTTTACCACCAAAAATTAAACCAAATTCTCTGGTTAAACTTACTGCTGTCAAAGCGTTTACAGCTATTACTACTCCCACTAACCAAGGTTGGGTTTCCCACAAGCCATCAGCTAATTTCACCAATGCCCAAAAGCTACCCAGTGGTGGAAAACCAATTAACCCCAAAGTCCCGACGATAAAGGCTATTGCGGAAATCGGGCGGCGTGTCCATAATCCGCCTAATTGGGTGACATCTTGGGTGATGCTATTCCAAATAATTCCGCCGGTACTCATCACCAATAGGGCTGCGGATATGGCATGGGTGAGTACTAACAACAGCGCTGCTTCATCTTGTTGCGTTCCCACGGCAATGAATACTAAACCCATGTATGCGCTGACAGAATAGGATTGGCAGCGTTTAAGATCGATTTGAGCGATCGCAATTAAAGAAGCACCAATCGCCGTCACCACCCCAATACCCACCATTGCAGAAGACACTATGGGCGATAGGCTTAACACTGGTTGAAGTTTAATCAGCACCCATGCACCACTAGCAACTACTACCGAATTCCGCAAAATCGTACTGGGAACTGGGCCTTCCATTGCTTCATCCAGCCAGAGATGCAGGGGGAACTGGGCACATTTACCCATCGGCCCGGCAATTAAGGCTAAACCTACCAGTGCCATTGTTGTCGGGTTGACGTTAGCAGTTTCAGCCCACTTAGCTAATTCTGGATAACTCCAAGTTCCGGCTAGGGGCCATAGTGCCAACACGCCCATCAATAAGAATAAGTCTCCCACCCGCTTGGTTAAGAAAGCATCTCTCGCACCGGAGACTACCAATGGCTGGCTGAACCATAAGCCAACTAGTAGGTAGGTTCCTAATGTGAGGATTTCCAAAATTACATAGCTGAAGAACAAGTTATTACACAAAACCAGGGCACATAGTCCCGCTTCAAATAATCCTAATAAGGAATAGAAGCGTCCCCAACCCCAATCCATTTCCATGTAACCGATTGCATAAATTTGCGCTAACAAATTCAAGCCAGTAATTACAACTAAAGCGCCGACGCTAACTGAGGATATTTCTAAAGCAATGGTGAGGTCTAAACCAGCTGTAGATAACCAAGGAATAAATACCTCTTGGGGTAGATGATTCCAAGTTGCTTGTAAGGCGATCGCACTATGTACAAACGCCAAAAATGTCATCACCAAGTTTATATAACCTGCTGGTCTTGGCCCCGTTTTCCGAATGATCCCCGGCGACCAAGGTACGGCTAATAAGCCACCTATTAAGGCATAACAAGGAACTAGCCAAACAGTCTCAAGTAGAAACTGAGCCATCAACTTACCTCTAGATTTGCATCAAAAGTTTTGGGTTTTGAATCAACTTACGTAGATCCCTGTTAACCCAGCGATTTCTACTACGGGCTACGCCTACGCAGATAAGACAATTTTATCTTTATTTAATCTTCTTAAAATTAGCTTACCGTTATATCCGTCAAAATGGAATTACTTTTATATAAACAAATGTAAGATAAATACTCTAAGTAAATCTTATATAATCGACCATCTGAGTAATAGATAATAGCTATTACTTTTTATCTATGAACATGAGTTTTTACTTATTGACGTAAATGACAAAAGACGCAATCAATTGCGTCTTTAATAAGTTAACTAAATTTAATTCATATTGTGGTAATTTTGTCAACCTGCCGAAAAACAGAAATAATTACAGGCGCTTGGTCAAATTGGCTGATGGGCGCAGGTTTCATGTCTCGGTAGTCCAGCAGTTGAACTAAGATCAAGTAAGCGATCGCTAATATAACCGAAATCGCACCTGTAAGAATAGCAATTAATTTTGAACGTTCCATCAATATTTCCTGTAATGCAAGTTATTGTGCTGTGCCTATATCTACATTAATACTTGAGGCACACACTTACCTAATATATAGGAATCCGGTTTGATATCATGTTCGACTTAATACTTATGTCATTGCAAGCGTTGCGCGGCAATCCCAAACCTTTGCGATTGCTATCTCTACGAGACGCTACGCGAACATTCCACTTCGTTGCATTCGCAATCACATAAGTAACTACGCAAAATTAATTACAGTCATTGCGAGCGAAGCGTTCGCGGAGCGTCTCGTAGAGATAGCAATCCCAGCCCTTGCGATTGCTTCATTTCGCTTCGCTGCATTCGCAATGACATTGTGTAATTAATTATGTTTACCTACTTATTATAAGTGATTTGCCGAACATGATATGATTCCTGTTCGCGCAGCGTGGCGTAGCCATATTTACTTGCATGGATTGGGAATTGGGAATTGGAAAGAAAACAAGAGATACATCAGTACTGAGTCTTGTTCGAAAATAAAATAGGAGTTCTATAGTCGTACTTTATCAAAGCAATGCATTAGACATTGTACCGACCTATTTATCTTTACATAGTTTAGTTTTTTAAAATTAATCCACTGATTGAAGCAATATTTATGAAGATATAGTTTTGATTGCACTGGAAGTCTTTGCAAACTATAAACGTTGTGGTAAAACATAGCAAAGTTAAAAAAAATCAAATCCCGAAAAGCTTATATCCATTACCTATCAGAGTTTGTAGATACCATTATTAATCAAGAAACTATGTAGTTCTTGTTGTTTGGTTAGGATATTAACTATTGCAATATAAAACTCCTGATTAATGTTTTAAAAACAACTCAGTACTCCCTAATTTTCTAGAATCATTTTGCCTCTTATACCAACTCTATGTGAGGCTGCATAGAATAATACCCCTCTGTAGTCCCCCAAGGCATCGGAGGGACGGCGATAGCTGAGGAGTGAATTGTATGCAGCTTCACAAAAAAACAGTATTACCTACCTATTAAGTAATTTCGGAAATCACGCCAGATTCTTATATTAATTTAAATTTAAATTAGTTATGCCATGAAATGTATTTCTAAATTAAATAAAACTGACTTTATAGTTTTAGTTGTTATTGTCATTATTGGCCTTATCCATTTACCTTTTCCCTTTGACGGAGATCAAGCATTTTTTAGACTAGGTGCTTTGGAGATGCAACAAGGAAAGGTACTCTATCGTGATTTCTGGGACATTAAGCAACCTGGGATTTTCTGCTTTTATTTTTTAGCGGGAACTTTGTTTGGTTTTGATGAGATTGGCATCCATATTTTTGAACTGATTTACATGGTATTTTTTTCGATAATATTGCTGCTGACTCTCAAAAGCTATTTCCGGCATCAAATCATCGCCAGCCTAGTACCTTTGTTAACAGTTGGCGTTTACTATACTGTTTCGGGTGCTTGGCATCTTACTCAAGTAGAAGCACTGGTTGGTTTTCCTTTATTTATTTGTCTTTGGTTAACTTTTAAGTCTTTTAACAATGAAGGAAAGCAAAGATTTTTCCTACTTTTAATATCAGGTTTTTTGGGTGGAATTGTCGTACTATTTAAATTTATACTTCTGCTGATCGTGGTAGCGTTGTGGCTAACGATATTTATGTATTCACTAGTAATAAAACGGCACGGAATTCAAAAAATATTGCTTGATACGTGCTTACCAATTTTTATAGGAATTATGCTTCCTCTTTTAGTTGTTGCCAGCTACTTTGTCTGGGTTAATAGTTTTTCAATAGTTTATCAGACATTTTTTATATATCCGCCCCTTATTGTTACTAATACTGTATTTAATAAAACTAATTTAATTTCGGGGATAAAATGGTTCTTACAGAGTTTTTACCCTTTGATTTTAATGGCTGGTGTTGCGGTATATGTATCATTGTACAAGTCTAAAAATACATTGACTTTGTTACTTTTTGTTTGGTGTATTTTTGGTTTAGGTATTATTATTCTTCAACGAACAGCATTGTGGCAATACCATTATTTACTGTTGTTTGTACCCATCGGGATTTTAGCAACTAAAGGATTAGATGTATTATGGGATTATTTAAAAGAATTAAGGTCTTCAATCCCGACTATTTTACTGATCTTTTTATTGTTTTTACCTTTGTCATTAACTCTGATCAAGAAGAGTGCTACTCTGGTTAATAACAATTTCGCTTTAACTGAAGATACACGATTACAATATCAGGCTGTCTTTAGAAAAAAATATCCATCGATTCATTTCGAAGCGAATTTTATATCTCGATTCGGAAGTATTGCTGGCGATATTTATGTAGCTGGCGATCCATCTATTTACTATTTATCTGGGCGGAGTCAAGCAACAATACTACGTGGTTGGGCACTTGAATATTTTCTATCTGAGCAATGGTCTGCACTTATAAATCAGTTAGATTCATCAAAGCCCCCTTATATTTTTATTGATTATGAACCCCAGGCTATAATCAAAGAAAATTTTCCTCAAATGCTGGAATTTGTTGAGCAAAGATACCAGATGTTGCATCAAAGCAATAATGGTATTTGGTATAAGATCAAATGATGGTTACAGCACAATACGCTTAAGTTAAGAAGAACCTACTAGCTTATGTCATTGCGAGCGAAGCGCGGCAATCCCAAACCTTTGCGATTGCTTCATTCCACTTCGTTGCATTCGCAATGACATATTATAAGTGAGTTGCCGAACATGATATAAGCCCTGACGAATAGAACTTGCAGCTAAATAAAGCACGTCGATGCGTTAATAATTTTTAGTCGAATTTACCCTGCATCAATACCGCAGCCATAAGCCATTTTGACATAACGAGGTTTTGTAGAGCGACACCAAGTCCTATCGTTACCAGCAACGGGATTAGTTGACAGAGATTGAGTATTCAGCGCTGTATCTGGCAATTTATTTTGGGGGTCTGTTTCTGGCAATAGCAGGTAATTATCTTTTCCGCCACCATCGACAAATAAGCCTAATGTCAGCATCAACTCTCGCAAACCACTAACACCCTCTAACCGAGATTGTCCATAAGCTGGTTCTAATAAAGATAGATAAGTGTCGTCGCCGTGCTTATCCCAGAAAACTCCGATACCGTTAATATCTCCTGTACCGAAAGTCATTAAGCTGCCGTTATACCAATCGTTTCCGGCACTATCTTCAAACCAGCCAATACTCCAGTCACGGCCATTGCCTAAACTTTGCATAATGATGCCTGTATAGCGATCGCTTCCGCTATCATCTTGATAAACTCCCACACCAAAATGTGGCGAACTTCCCAGGCTGTACCATCCGGCATCATGGTAATCATCACCCGCTTTATCTACCAAAAAGCCCAAGCTATACCAGTAAGCTGTACCTTGTCCGTAAACCTCACATTCGTAGCGATCGCTTCCTGCGCCATCGACTAGCATTCCTACACCCCCAGCCCAACTGTGACCTTCTGTATAGTCTGCACGCCTTCCCAAACCTGCACCTTGGATAAAATGGACATGCCTTTTGGCTCCAAATGGGCCGCCGTTGGGATACTTGTCTTCTAGTCCAATGTATTTATCGTCACCTACACTATCTAATAACAGCCCCACTCCTTTAGTAAAGCCATAGCCTTGACCGTACCTGTAGAGAGAATAGCGATCGCTGCCTTGATTATCAATCAGCAGTCCTGAACCAAAAGTACCACTGCCTTGGAGATTACTAATACCTTGATAGGTATCTTCACCTTGTGCATCATAGAGAATGCCAGTACCAAAAATACCTATGCCTTGACTAGCGTATTCTGCCTGATAACTGTCATCACCTTGTAAATCTAGCAGCAATGCGTAGCCGAAGATACCAGCCCCAAAGCTGGGAATTTTCCCCGGTGGGCTAGAGTAGCGGTCTTTGCCAGTTAAATCTAAGGTGACGCTGACACCATGAGCAATATTTTTAGTAGCAGCACCGCCAGAGTAAGTATCATTACCTTCAACATCTACAATCAACAAGTAATCGTCAGGGGGATAGATTTGATCGCCTTGACCACTGAGAATAATTCGACCTTGAGGCGTATCTATGCTGTAGTTGTAATTGCCTTGCAACAAATTAACTGGGATTTGGCTAATTTGACTTTGCATTTCACCAGCTGCGGCGGCGGTTAAAATTGCTCCTGTGTTGAGCATTTTAAAATCAACGTTGTCTAAAAGAGATTCAATTAACAGTACCTTTTCTGGGCTAGCATCTACTTCTTCTGCGGCTTCTTCTTCCACAGTTTTAACTGCGTAATTAAATACTTCGGTGTAGGTGCGATCGCCATCTAGTTGTAACTTAGCTAGCGATCGCAACAATCCCACCTGTCTGTAATGCAGTGCATCTGGTACTGTAAATAAAAACTGCGCGATCGCAGAACGAAGTTGTGGTGGTAAAGCTTTGTATTCGCTAGTTTTAAAACTATCAGCAGGCTGAGTGCTTAGTTTACCAAGAGCAACAGCTAAAGCATCATCACCCAGCTTTTGTACTTGCTGTTTGTATTTTGTCAGCAAATCTCTGTTTAATTGAGGATTCACACCCCCATCGATTCTTTTGTAAGCACTGGCAGCGAGTTGTCCTAAATTTGATTTAGCTGTAAGTAAATCTTGAGTAATGGCGCGGGTGTAAGGACTGATTTTCCAAGGGTTATCGAAAAATATATCTAGCAACTTGACTCGATATTTATCACCGCCCCAGAGATCCATGTCTTTCATCTCCAAGCGGACATCCTCTGGAGTTAACTTGGCAGCAGCTAGTGCTTGGCGAAATAATTCCCCTTGTTCGCTTAAGTATCCGATAGTTGTAGCGTTAACTGGGGATAGGTAAAATACAAGCAAACAAGTCAAGGTAAATTGAGCAATTGTCAGAAAAGACTTTGATAGCGATCGCCCAAATTGTTGCATTTTTGGTGTCATGAAAATCTTTTTATATAACTAAATACCAAATTTTATACTCAGCAACCCCGCAATTGCCCAGATAAGAAAAACTTCCATAGTTAGGGCTAAGGCACTTGTGAAAGCTTAGAGTGATTGCACTAATGTCTGCGATGATACAGGGGAAGGGATAAATCCAGCTTGATAACTGGCGATCGTTTGGCTTTGAATATTCCTAGATGAGCCTTTTATACTCGTGAATGAGTCTTTGATACTCGTGAACGAGTCTTTGATACTCGTGAATGAGTCTTTGATACTCGTGAGCGAGTCTTTTATACTCGTGAGCGAGTCTTTGATACTCGTGAATGAGTCTTTGATACTCGTGAGCGAGTCTTTTATACTCGTGAGCGAGTCTTTTATACTCGTGAACAAGCCTTTAATACTCGTGAATGAGTCTTTGATACTCGTGAACAAGCCTTTAATACTCGTGAGCGAGTCTTTGATACTCATATCTAACCATTCCTGAATTTACAAGGGTGAGTGCGTAGTAAAATTTGCTCACCTCCGTAAATTGAAACATGGCTTTACATAACTCCGGTGAAAATCTCCGAGGACGCAACTTCAAAGGACAAGACCTTACGGGTAGAAATTTCAGTTATGCCGACATCCGAGGGGCAAACTTCACCAACACCAACCTGACAGGGGCAAACTTCAGTCATGCCAAAGCTGGACTGCAACAAACTTGGAAAATAACTTACATAGCCCTTTTCTCGTTGCTGTTTTTATTACTGTCAGGATTTTTCTTATATTTAATTGATTATTTTGTGCCATTAATATTTAAAGCCTCCAGTTTAGAAAAGCAGATTGCAAGCTGCACTACTTTAATCCTATTGATTGCCTTCTTTTTAAGTACGATTTTTCAAGGAGTAGGATCTGGTTTAGAAGCCTTCGCTTTCGCTTTTACCGGAGCTGTAGGCGTGGCTGCCTCTATCAAAGGCGGAACCGTAGCTGCTTTTACTGGAGCGGCAGTTGGAGGCTTAAGTGTAGCAGTAGTTGTAATCGTAGCCGTAGCCTTCGCTGGAGCCGTAGCTGCTTTTACCGAAACTGTAGCCGCAACCGGAGCAATAGCCATAATTGTAACCTTGTCCTCAGCAGTGGCTGTATCCTTTGCCAAACCTACTTCTGGCAAAATCATAGCAGTAATCGTAATCATAAGTGGAGCCTTAGCTTTAGCCTTTGCCGTAGCCTTATTTAGCATTTACATCGGTTGGCGAGCAATAAAAGGAGACGAAAAATACGCTTTGATTCGCAATATCGCTGTTCGCTTTGCTGCAATAGAAGGTACAAATTTTTGTGGCGCTAACTTGACTAATGCTGATTTCACTGCTGCGACGCTTAAAAGTACAGATTTCCGAAACACTATACTTACTAATACCTGTTGGCATCAAGCCAAAATGCTTGATCGCGTTCGTCCTGGTTCAACTTATCTGCAAAACTCACAAGTACGTCAACTGCTAGTTACAGGACAGGGACAGGATAAGAATTTTTACCGTGAAGACCTGCGAGGTATCAACTTAAAAGAAGCTAAACTCGCAGATGCTAGTTTTATTGGCGCTGATCTCAGTGAAGCCAATTTACAAGATGCCGATTTGTCAAGAGCAAAGCTGAAGCAAACCCAACTAGACGGCACAGATTTAACAGGTGCAACTCTCACTGGAGCCTTCATTGAAGATTGGGGCATTACAAATACAACTAAATTACATGGAGTGAGGTGTGAATATGTCTTCATGCGCTTACCCACAAAAGAAGACCCCGATCCTCTCCGCAAACCTGATAATAAACAAGAGGTATTTGCAGACGGCGACTTTGCCGACTTTATTAAGCCAATTTTTGACACCCTCGACCTTTACCATAATCAAGGCGTTGACCCCCGTGCTGTTGCAATCGCCTTTAAAAACCTCACACAAAACCACCCCGAAGCCGAGCTAGAAATCGTGGCAATGGAGAAACGCGGCGATGATAAACTCTTGATCAGAGCCAAAAACGCCGCAGGTAGCGATAAATCTCAACTGAGGGCAGAATATTTTGATGACTATAATCAACTCAAAACTTTATCGCAGAGTCAGCAATTATTGCTGGTAGAAAAAGATAAACGCATTATTAGTTTAGAAAATATGGTAGATACTGCTCTCAAGCAGCCAAAATTTTATACTCAAGGAGATACAAATATGTCTGATATCAGTGGCATCAATATTGAAGGTAGCAGTAATGTTAGCGGTATCGCTGGCAATAATTCAATTGCTAATCTAGGAACCATTAGCGGTAACGTGAGTATTGCCCTCAATCAGTTACCTGATGCAACCGATGCCGAAAAACCAGGAATCAAAGAATTATTGTCGCAGTTGCAAGATGCAATCATCCAATCCACATATTTACCAGAAGAAGACAAAACCGAAGCGCTAGAACAGGTGCAAGCTTTAGCAGAAGCGGGGAAAAATCCTCAAGAATCGACTAAGCAGAAGACTGCAAAGACAGCAATCACTATGTTGAAAGGGATCTTTACAGGCTTACCTGCGATCGCATCACTGGTTGAAGCGGGTAATAAATTATTGCCTGCGATCGCAAAACTATTCGGTTTGGGATAAATTATCAAAACAGTTAAATCGGCGGTTAGAAACCGCGTCTACACAGACAAAACCCACCTCCGTGGGTTTGAAACCTTCAATTTTTCCTTAGTCCGCGCAGGCGGACTTTGTTTGTGTAGCCGCGAATTCCATTCGCCAGGGCTATTTTCTTCATTCTCAGGTAATTTTGGAATATAGAGTTTAGTTTTTCCAAAATGTCTTTAACTGAAGAAATTCTTTCCCAATTACCCGGCGATGTTTTAAAGGGATTGCGTCAAGGCGATCGCACCCTTACATCTCTGCGCGAAAACACCGCACCAGTACCAACGTTAGTTAAAGAAAATCAACAGCCTTTAGGCGTTGTAGACTTCGATGTGCTTATCTGCGGTGGCACATTAGGGATTTTAATTGGTTGCGCCTTGGCGGTAAAAGGACTACGGGTGGCGTTGATGGAACGGGGAATTTTGCGTGGGAGAGAACAAGAGTGGAATATCTCTCGCAAAGAACTAGACGTGTTTGTGGAATTGAACTTGCTGACTGAGGAAGAATTAGAAAGTGCGATCGCCACTCAATATAACCCAGCGCGAGTTAGTTTTGCTGGCGGTGCAGAAGTTTGGGTAGAAGATGTCTTGAATATCGGCGTAGATCCAGTTTATCTACTAGCTACTTTGAAAACCCGATTTATCGCCGCAGGTGGAAAGTTGTTAGAAAACACACCCTTTACTGAAGCGGTAGTTCATCCCGATGGGGTGATAGTAAATAACCAATTCAAAACTCGGTTATTAATCGACGCAATGGGACATCTTTCACCCATCAGCCAGCAAGCACGCCAAGGCAAAAAACCAGATGCCCTGTGCTTAGTTGTGGGAAGTTGCGCCCAAGGTTTTGCGGAAAATAACTCAGGCGACTTGTTGTTATCATTTACATCTTTACAAAATCAATGTCAGTACTTCTGGGAAGCTTTCCCGGCCAGGGACGGCAGAACAACTTACTTGTTTACCTACATGGATGCAGAACCCCAACGTTTAAGTTTAGAAGCTCTATTTGAAGAATATCTGCGTCTATTACCAGAATATCAGGGAGTGGAGTTGAGCAACCTGAAATTTCAACGGGCGTTGTTTGGTTTCTTTCCTACCCATCGCCAAAGTCCATTAAAAACCCCTTGGAATCGCATTCTACCAGTGGGAGATAGTAGCGGTAGTCAATCTCCCTTGAGTTTTGGTGGTTTTGGGGCAATGGTGCGTCACCTGAAGCGTTTAACTTATGGCATTTCCGAAGCGCTAGAAACAGAACAATTATCTGCAAAATCCTTAACACTGCTGCAACCTTATCAGCCAAGTCTGACTGTTACTTGGTTGTTTCAAAAGGCGATGAGTGTTGGTATAAATCAAAAAATTGCCCCAGATCAAATTAATCAATTACTCTCGGCAGTATTTCAGGAAATGCAACAATTGGGTACACCAGTGCTAAAACCATTTTTACAGGATATAGTGCAGTTTTCAGCACTCACGCAAACACTGTTAAAAACTGGTTTATATCATCCGGTATTAGTTGCCAAGATAATTCCGCAAGTAGGTTTGGCAAGTTTGTTAGATTGGATGTTACATTACAGTAATTTAGGTGTATACACTGCCTTGCTTTCGCTAAGTCCAATGCTAGAAACATGGATTAAGAATCAACCAAATGAACAACAATATTATTGGCATCGTTTGATTGATGCCTGGAAGTATGGTTCTGGCGGTGATTACTCAGATGAAACTTAGAATTTTAGCTGTGTGAGGATAACATGATGGAACGGAAATCATCAGGAATCAAATACTTTGCAGTGCTGATTGGATTCCTGCGCGATCGCCCAGGTTTCCTAGAGGAAATTCGCCAAGAGACGAGATTACCAAATAAAATCATTTCTCTGTTGGTTTGCAGTTCCTTATTTCTCGCTGCTTATGGCGGAATCATTGGTGCATACCATAGCTGGATGCAAGCTTTGTCTTCTGCCATTAAACTCCCAGCCCTTTATTTAATCACACTTTTGATTTGTATCCCGACGTTGTTTTTTGCTAATATTATTTTTGGTTCCAAGCGGAGTTTTGCACAGCATTTAGCATTAGTATTGACTGCTGTTTCAATTACGAGCGTACTTTTATTTAGCTTTGCACCAATCACTCTGTTTTTCTTAATTACCACCAATAATTACCAATTTTTAATTCTGTTAAATGTATTCATCTTTGCATTAACTGGATTTGTTGGAATTTCGTCTTTATATCAGGCTACAAATATAGTTTTGGAACAAGATGATGAAGGTACAAAGACACGCCGGAAAATCGTAAAATTTTGGTTATTTCTTTACGCTTTTGTAGGCAGTCAGTTAGGATGGACTCTCAGACCATTTTTTGGCACACCTGATTCTGTCTTTCAACTATTCCGCGAAAGAGAAGGTAATTTCTATTTAAGCGTCATTAAATCTCTTAGCTATCTATTTGGATTCCGTTAATTAGTCGTTAGTAACTCCACAAAATATACAAACTAAAAAAATATGCTGAAAAAGCAAAATCGCGGAATTCAACAATTTGGTGTTTTGGTTAATTTACTGCGCGATCGCCAATCTTTCTTAGAAGAAATTCGTCAGGAAATAAGATTACAAAATAAAATCAGTTCTTTGTTTGTATCTAGTTCTATCTTTTTTGCCCTTTATGGAGGAATTATCGGTGCATCCCACAGTTGGGCACAGGCATTATCCGGCGCTATTAAACTTCCAGCATTTTATTTATTAACACTGATTATTTGTTTCCCGACTTTGTTCTTTTTTAATGTCTTGTTTGGTTCTCGAAGCAGTATTCAACAACATTTTGTTGTATTACTCACCTCTGTGTCAGTGATTAGCGTACTTTTATTCAGCTTGGCACCAGTTACCCTATTTTTTCTGATCACTACACCAGATTCTTATCAATTTTTCAAACTGTTGAATGTGTTCATTTTTGGCATTACAGGTATCTTTGGTGTGAAATTCTTGTATGAAGGAATGCAATTACTTTCTCAACAAGATGAAGTCGGCAAAAAAACCCGCACCACTATTTTAAGATCCTGGTTATTACTTTATGCCTTTGTTGGTATGCAGTTAGGATGGTTTCTCAGACCGTTTTTTGGTGCGCCTGACACCAAATTTGAATTATTCCGTGCAGTAAAAGGCAACTTTTATTTAGATATTGTAGCGGCGATTTCGGAAATTTTAGGTATGCGTTAACGGATTATGGAAGTCCCCCTGCCTAAGAGGATGTTTGAAAAGTCCTGTTCTCGGTATCAAAAGTTTTAGATCCCTCTAAATCTCCCTTTTTAAGGGAGACTTTGATTCTTCCCCTTTTTTAAGGCTACGGTGTACACACAAGTACTATCTGAAAGGGTTTCAGGCGTTATAGACCCCTTAAATTGTCATTACGAGCGCAGTGATAACGGAGCGAAGTAATCACATAATCCCGTGAGTTAAAGCGATCGCTTGTCTGCGACACGCTGCGGACAAGCTTCCAGAGCGATCGCCGCAAACCTAAAGCTAGATGACGAAACCAAGTACTAGTAGGGGGAATTTTAAGACTTGTGTGTACACCGTAGCTTTTTAAAGGGGGAAACCGGAACATTTATTTCCCTCCCTAATGTGTCAGGAGGCTTAGGGTGGGGTAATTATAGGGCTGGTAGTGATTCGATAATTTGTGTGTACACCGTAGCCTTTTTAAGAAGGGTTAGGGAATCATCAAGGGTTAACCCAAGTGTATTGCATTATGGGTGAAGCTTTAAGTAGTGAACACGTGATGTTCATAACATCCTCTAACTCTGATACCATTTTCTGTAATTTCCTGCTTGCTAAAAAAGTTAGTCGAATAGAAATTAAGTACTTAGATAAGGAAAAGTGAAATGGGACTTAGTGAAGGACTTTCGAACCCGACCAAAAAGGCTATGGTCATAGATGAATGTTGCAACATGATAGAAACACAGCTGGCATCCAAGTCAGGTATGAGCGGTATTGCTTTGAAAACTGCCTTCGCCGCTCTGAAGGGAATCAAGCCAGGGTATATCCCCTACGTCGTTGAGCAGATCCTACCGCAGTGCTTCACGGCGCTTGATCCGATCTGGAGTGAAGGCGTAGAGAAAGGCGATCCGATTGGACACCTGAATGCAAATCGCTCTCGTACAGCAGACGCGCTACTGGGTGTCACTGATGCTAGGGTCAAGAACGCCAAGCGCCAAATCGTGCGAGGAACTTATGAAAAACTTCGCGGTTCAGCCAAAAAACACGTAGAAGAAGCAGTGCCAGATTTAGCGAAAGTAATCAATAATTACACCAAAGCTTAAGGGCAGAATGCAGGAGGTAGGTGCAATATATAACTTATGGGATTCGACCCCTCCTGAATTGAAACCACTGAACTTTTGTAAGAAAGAAACTGACGCGACATTGGGGGTATTAAACCCTTGCTCTCTAGAAATTGATAAACGTATGCCGCCGTTCGATGTGTCGATGGTTGGCATACGGGGCAAATATTACACCTGTAATTGCAAAATGTTTGGCAAGGATCTTAAAGATGGTATATCTCCTAACCTTCCTGATATTTACCGAGTAAGCTTGAAACAGCAAATAATCAGAAACTATCTGAATTATTGTTTTAATAAGCTTGCAATTTATGAAAAAAATTACTTATCGATACCGCACTTATGGACTAATTGGCTTAATATCCTTAACTGCCATATTAAGTACAGATACGTCTGCCCTAACACAGTTAGCAACCGATTCCCCAATTGGGCAAACTTCTATCCCTGCTTCTAACTTAATCTGGCCGACTCAAGGGTTTATTTCTCAAGGCTTCCGCCAATATCAACATGAAGGAATTGATATTGCAGGCGCATCTGGAACTCCGATTGTTGCTGCTGCATCGGGTACAGTTATAAAAGCAGGTTGGGATAATTGGGGATTAGGCAATGCCATAACTATTAAACATCTTGATGGCAGCACTACTGTTTATGGTCACAATCACCGTTTGTTAGTGAGTAAGAATCAACAGGTCATTCAAGGTCAAATTATTGCCCAGATGGGATCTACGGGCAATAGTACAGCGCCTCATCTCCACTTTGAAGTTCATCCAAATGGTCGAATAGCAGTTGATCCTCTTCGTCTGTTAACATCTTTAACTGCAAGTGTTACTCCTGCTTCTAAAGTTCAACAAGTAGTCTCCACACCCCCAGTAGCAAAGCAAGTTTCACCTTCACAGCCAATTCCAATAGGTTTTGCGCCTCTTAATGATACTAAGTGTAATGGAGTTATTCTCATTGAGGGTGAGGCTGCAAATATTCGTGTACAAGTCTGTGAAGAAAATAGTCAGTTATTTTATATTGGGCAGCTAAAGCAAGACCCAAGTCAGCCTATAAAAATATCAGCTTTGAATCTTGGCAAAGGCAGATATCAAGCAGATAATGGTAGTTTTTCTTATTTAGTAACTGACCAAAGAGTTGAAGTCTGGCGAAATGGCAATCTAATTCGCTCTGACAGATTTTCTAGTTTAACAAAATCGCCATGAAGTCCCTACTTATACCATTTCTTTGTGAGGCTGCGCCAAACCCTTTTAACTTCTTTCTTTCTCTCTTTCTTTACTTTGTGTCCTTTGCGTCCTTTGCGGTTCGTTTTTCTTCCCTATACTTAAATATGGTTTAGCGCATCTTCATACAGAATTGGTATTAATAGTTTTTTACAAATATCTGCACTGGAAAATATACACTGCAAGCGATCGCAGTTCTACTATATTGAAAAACCTTTAATTGCAAATCTAAGGAAAAAGGCATTTCTCAAAACGAGCTAAGACTTTGAAAACATGCCCTAATTTTTAAAACTTAAGCTTTTTCCTTAGCAGCTAACATTTGTAAAATCTTTTCTACATGATCCAACTCTCCAACGATTCGCCGAATTGGGTGAGGCCAAACCTTTACAAGGGTAGGAGTTGCAGAAACCTGGTTGAGTTCTGCTTGTTCTGGATGACTTAAAACATCAATCACTTTTAGAGTATAAGGATGTCCCAGCGATCGCTCCAACAATTCGTGTAAATTTTGCAGAATCCGTTCGGTAGTACTGCTATGTCCTGCTACAAACAAGCGCAGAACATAGCCTTGTGTAACTACTTCCTTTTTTTGTACTATTACTGGTTGGTGGTATTTTGGTACAGGTTCAGAAAGGTCTAGGCGGACAATTAAATCGTGATCCTCCCAAAGCTGCGGGAATGACGAACGATAAGTTGTTAATACCATGCGATCGCACAATCCGTCTTGCCAAGGCGCTGCTTGCCATACTAACTCCCCTGTGCCAAAAATGGCATTAAGCAAAGCTTGATGTCTAATGACAGCCGGATAAGCTTCAGCAAAAGTACGCACTTGTTGAGTGCGTGGATCTAACCAGTGGTCAATAGTTGCAGTATAACAGGGCACTAAAAAGTGCGGTGGCTCTGGTAAATCTAAGATTTCTTGCAAAGCTGAACACAAATGCAAATGCCATCTACCTTGCTTGCTAGGGTCGATGCAGTAAATTAAATCTCCTCCAGGTGTAAATAAGGCAATGCCCTTAAACAACTGGGGTGTAGATAGTTTGTTTGTCGTCAAATTATTCACAGAGGTTAAGAAGCTAAAAGTAAAAAATTCTCTCTTTTACCTTTTACCTTAGCTTTGACACTCCTCAGCCTAAAAGCATGAGGATTCTTGATTCAACGAGTCCACTTCAATTAGATTCCTTGCGTTATCTAATTCAGAGGCGGTTCTCTCTTCAAGCGTTAACTTTGGGTATGCCCTACCCTAGTTGCATTACTGCAAAATTTGTTTGATGTTAAAGCCGAGCGTAGTCGAGGCTTTAATGCCAGTTATCTAGTACCTGTAAATCTTTTACCTACTTCCAGGTGATACTAGAACTACGAAGTAGAACCTCCTAGATTCATTTGTCAAGGTACAGCGTCTGCGTATTAGGCAGCAATCGGGTTTTTTAAGTGGTTGATTACCCTTCCACAACCATTATTTTACCAAAAGCCGTCGTAGAACGACAGCGTTTTCGACCCAAATTTTTGATAACCGCAACCAGGATGACAAAGATATTTGGGAGTGGAGAGTGGGGAAGAAGCAAGGGAGCAGGGAGCAGGGGAAGAACTATTGATTTATTGATCCATGCCCAATTCCCAATTCCCAATTCCCAATTCCCAATTCCCAAATTTTAAACTCGACCTCGGAGAAACTGGGCCATTTCGTTAGGAGTTGGTGACATTTCCAAAGCCGTTTCTTCAGTGATACGACCGTCTTGATAAAGATTTAGCAACGACTGATTCATCGTAATCATGCCGTCAAAGCCGGCTTGTTTCATCAACTCGCCAATTTCATCATATTTACCATCTTTGATCCATTCTTTAATCGCCTCAGTATTGATCAGCACATCGTGGAAAGCTGCCCGCTTCCCGTCAGTTGTACGACACAAACCTTGAGCAATTACTGCCACCAAAGACTCAGAAATTGCCACCCGCATTGCATCCTGCTCATCACCAGAATAGAGGTTAAGAATCCGCTCAATGGTTTTAACTGCGCTATTGGTGTGTAGGGTTCCCATAACTAAGTGACCAGTCTGAGCAGCTTTTAAGGCGGTGTTGACTGTTTCCTTATCGCGCATTTCACCCACCAGAATCAAATCTGGATCTTCCCGCAAAGCTGCTTTCAAAGCATTGTCAAATTTCCGGGTATGCATTCCCACTTCCCGTTGTTTGACTAAAGATTTGCGGCTTTGATGGATAAATTCGATCGGGTCTTCAATGGTGATGATATGCTTCGCCATCTCCTTATTGATGTAGTCAACCATCGCCGCCATTGTGGTGGACTTACCAGAACCAGTGGGCCCAGTCACCAAAATTAAACCTTTGTGGTGATGGCAAATATCCCGAAAAATTGGGGGTAATCTCAACTGTTCCATAGTTAAGATTTTCAGAGGAATCAACCGCAACACCATCGCAGGCCCTTTAAGAGTGCCAAAAACATTAATCCGCACGCGAGCAAAGTCATATTGAGTTGCTCCGTCAAATTCTAAGTGTTCTTCAAAGCGCTGAATTTCCGCCTCACTCATTACCTCCCGCAACCAATTCATAAAAGCTTCTTTATCTGCTTCTGGATAATCCCATGATTGAATTTCTCCTCGGCTGCGGAAACGGGGTACTTCACCTACACCCAAGTGCAAGTCAGAATATCCTTGATCGTAAGCTTCCCTAATCAATTTCTCTAAAGTGGGCCCCGCATTGCTTTTTTTAGGAGGAACTGAACTAGGTATTGGCGGTGGACTAACCGGACGATGGCCTGCAACGGGAGCGTTAGTACTCCTTTCCATTGACATATCCAATGTTTGTGTCATCTGCCTCTGCGTGTTAAAGGTTGGCGGAGGTGGCGGCATTGGAGGCGCTGGGGGCAGGTTACGTTCGGTAACAGAGTTAGAATTTGATGGAGACTGTGATTCTGTCATATATCTTCACATTTGGCAGTTAAAAAGTTGAATTAGCGAAAAATAAAGTCAATTACTTTGATGACTTTTGGAGAATGCTTGCGTTGCAAGCCCTAATGGTGATGGGAGACGATTGAAATAGAACCACGGTCAATCCATTTCATCTACCTCAACTGGTATCTTTTTTTCCTAAGATTCCACTAATCAGAACATTTAGAAAAATTATTTAACTTGTCTAAACTGGTTTAACATACTTAATGGCTTAAAACGCCTCAGCAAAAGCACAGGGATCTCTTAGTGCTTTACAATACTTTTGAAAAAACATGAATATTCTCAGCCTTTAGATGAGAATTTTATCTCAGGCTTAGACATGAATTGCCAGCAATTAACAGCACAAATATTGACTATTCATTTATTCAGCACATCTATAAATTATGAGAAACGCTGTTGTTTTTTATAAGAAATGTTAAGCTGAATAGGAGCAATATCTGGGGATCAAGGTTAAAAGCTCATAGGTTTTAGGTTATATATCTGACGATAGATGCAGAAAACAAGTTCTTTTAATAGATAGAAACTTGAGTTTACATTCACAATTACAAAAAACTGACTGTAAAGTTTAGTAAATAAATGCTCATTTTCCTCATTAGTTTTTATATACTGAATTTCACTGAGAAACGAATCAGTTAATTCGTAAAAAGCGAAATATAACTGAAAATCAAACTGAAAATCAAAATTTGTTGTGTATTTTTGGGAGGAAAAGTCATGGTTTCTGCTCAAAGCTCTAATCTAGGAAAGACATACTCCTTGTTGATGATTAAAAGCTTTTTAATATGGACTTTTACATTAGCAGTTTGCTTGTTAGTGGTGGGTTTTCCATTAGTTGTCTTGATGGCTACGGTCGGATGTCTGTTGTCGATTGTTTTGCAATCTGTGATGCCTGTTAGTGCTGTTTTGCTTGTAGCAGGCGCTTTAATCATGTTTAATGTCATGGCAGTTTTATTGGCTGCGGGTGTGCTGACTGCTAAGGGAGTTCATCCTAATGAAATTAAATGGTTAAGCTGGCTGCATGGAGAGGCAGACCAAATGCAGGCTACTGTTTATGCTGCTTGCCCATTAACTTGTGAGATTAAAATTTAGTCATTACAGGTAAATACGACAAACAGTGCGTCTGCCCGGTTAAGCCGGGTTTTTTCATGCTTTTTAGTGATTGCAGGTAAATACGACAAACAGTGCATCTACCCGATTAAGCCGGGTTTTTTTATGCTTTTTATGTAATTCACCCTTTTTATATTTATGATTTGTGTGATAATTGACTGTCAACTATTGACTATTTGCCATAGACCATTGACTATTACCATTGGCAAATCACAGATGACTAATGACAAATGACTAATCAAAAACGGGTTTGCATTATCTTGGGTACTCGTCCCGAAGCGATTAAACTCGCTCCAGTGATTCAGGTTTTCCAGAAGTCTTCAAGTTTTGAGTCGCAAGTAATTCTAACGGGACAGCATCGGGAGATGGTTGAGCAAGTTATGCAGCTGTTCAACATCAAGGCAGATTATAATTTGGAAATTATGCAGGTTCAGCAATCTCTAAATGATATTACCTGCCGCACTTTACAAGGATTAGAAGCATTATTTAAAGAGAAAAAGCCAGATTTAGTAGTGGTGCAGGGAGACACTACTACGGCTTTTGCCGCAGCTTTGGCAGCTTTTTATCAAAAAATCCCTATTGGTCATGTAGAAGCAGGTTTAAGAACTGATGATATCTTCAATCCTTACCCAGAAGAAGCTAATCGGCGGTTGATTTCTCAAATTACTCAGTTGCACTTTGCGCCGACTCCTTGGGCTGTGGAAAATTTGCACCGTTCTGGTGTTTTGGGTGAAATTCACATGACGGGTAACACGGTTATTGATGCGCTGTTGAATGTAGCTGCAACCCAAGGTGTCTGTAATGTACCAGGCTTAGATTGGGATTCATATCGCGTTCTGTTAGCAACGGTTCATCGGCGGGAGAATTGGGGAGAACCTCTCGAAGCGATCGCTCAAGGCTTTTTACAAATCTTAGACAAGTTTCCTGATACGGCAATGCTCTTACCATTACACCGCAATCCGACGGTGCGAGTTCCGTTACAAGAACTTTTAGGGAATCATCCGCGAATTTTCTTGACGGAACCTCTAGATTATGGTGAGTTGGTGGGAGCAATTGGGCGATCGCATCTTTTGCTTACTGACTCTGGTGGGTTGCAAGAAGAAGCCCCCAGTTTAGGAAAACCAGTATTAGTTTTAAGAGATACCACCGAAAGACCAGAAGCCGTTGCAGCCGGTACAGCCAAACTTGTAGGGACTACAAGTGAGAACATCTTTGCTGCTGCTGCTGAGTTACTGGGCGATTCAGATGCTTATGAAGCAATGGCAAATGCAATTAATCCCTTTGGAGATGGTCATGCAGCAGAGCGCATTTTGCAGATTGTCCAAAATTACTTGGGTCTTTCATCAGAAATATCAACTTAGAAACTGAGATTAAACCTCTTGCAAAATTTCTATTTTTTAGGGTGCTTGAAGAAGAATTCAGGAGTCAGAATGCAATCAGTTGGAGATTCAGACCCGCCACTGATTGCATAAAGCCTTTGGTATACAACTCTTTAAAGACGTTACGAAATAAATTTACTTGCTCTAAACACTTTTGAAACAGAGAATAATTCCTATCTTTTGCCCCCTGCTCCCTGCTCCCTGCTCCCTGCTCCCTGCCCCCTGCTCCC
>NZ_JAYGHE010000045.1:56200-57792 GCF_034931145.1 Nostoc sp. UHCC 0252
CTCCCTGCTCCCTGCCCCCTGCCCCCTGCCCCCTGCCTTGCCCCCTGCCTTTCTCCGGTAATTAACTACAAAGCCATAAAACAAGGCGTATTTTTGTGTATGCTTTGTGGCTAAGTGCCTTAACGATACCTTTTGGGAGTAAATATGGAACGCGCCATATCTGCGTTAGGAATTTTAGTTTTTATCGGTATATCCTACGCCTTCTCGGTTAATCGTCAAGCGGTGCGTTGGCGCTTAGTGGGGTGGGGTTTGGGATTAGAATTTGCATTGGCGCTGGTGATTCTTAGAACTCCTTGGGGCTTGAATGTGTTTAAATTTCTGGGAGATTTTGTCAGCAACTTTTTAGCATTTTCTGATGTTGGTGCCAAATTTGTCTTTGGAGAAAATTTTAAGGATCATTTCTTTGCCTTCCAAGTGCTACCGACAATTATCTTTTTCTCTGCTTTCATCAGCGTTTTGTATTACTACGGCATTTTACAGCGAGTAGTAAATGTGATGGCGTGGGTAATGATAAAAACGCTGAAAACATCTGGTTCTGAATCTTTATCTTGTGCAGGTAACATCTTTTTAGGGCCAACAGAATCAGCGCTGATGGTTAAACCATACATAGCGAAGATGACGCAATCAGAACTTCATGCTGTGATGACGGGTGGTTTTGCCACAATTGCGGGTGGAGTACTAGGCGCATATCTTTCCTTTGGGATACCAGCAGAACACCTAATTGCTGCTTTTTTTATGACTGCTCCGACAGCGTTGGTGGTATCAAAATTACTCTATCCAGAAACAGAAGTATCAGAAACGGTTGGAAAGGTAAAGATAGATGTAGAAACGAATTATGTAAATGTAATTGATGCTGCTACTACTGGAGCCATTGACGGCGTGAAGTTAGCAGTTAATGTTGGAGTGATGATTATCGCTTTTTTGGGATTATTGGCTGCTTTAAATGCATTGCTGGGATGGTTGGGAGCATTTGTAGGTTTACAACAACTCTCATTACAATGGATTTTGTCTTTTGTTATGGCTCCCGTGGCATGGTTGATGGGCGTACCTTGGGCTGATTGTCGGCAAGTTGGGGCTTTATTAGGTACAAAGACAATTCTTAATGAGTTTATTGCTTTTTTAGATTTGAAGGCACTAATTGAAAGTGGTAAAATTTCTCAACGGGCAGTAATTATTGCGACTTATGCCTTATGTAATTTTGCAAATATAGGTTCAATTGGCATTACTATCGGCGGCATTACTGGGATAGCACCTAATCGTCAGCATGATTTAGCTCGCATGGGTGTAAGATCAATGATTGGCGGTTTATTAGCGGGTTTTATTACCGCTTGTATTGCTGGGGTGTTGATTTGAAAAAGAATTCAGGAGTCAGAATTCAGAAGTCAGAATAAAAAATTAGGGGTTTGAATCCTCTACTTTTTCATTGACTATTAATATCATGTCCGGTTAAATAATTGTCATTGCGTACCGCCCTTGGCGTTCCCGCAGGGTACGAAGAGAAGCAATGCCAAACCTTTGCGATTGCTATCTCTACGAGACGCTACGCGAACATTCCACTTCGTTGCACTCGCAATGACATATTATATCAAGTT
>NZ_JAYGHE010000045.1:57919-65451 GCF_034931145.1 Nostoc sp. UHCC 0252
GAACCTGATATAAGAACAAGAATTTTCAATCCAAAATAGTATTAATTTAAATAACTTATACATTTTGATGTGAACCGTCTAACATAGACGATATCAACATTTTTTCAAAGACTTTAGCAAGAGCAGTTTGAAAACGCTGACGATGCTTGAGTTTGAAAAAAGGCCGAACTATTTCTGCGTAGGCGTAGCCCGCCGTAGGCATCGCACTTTTACCGTCTCTATTATCTATGACTCGGATTGCCCGCAGAGTCCCTAGTTGTATTTCTTTTTTTACCATCAACTCAGAAATTCCGATCGCACCAACACCATCTTCAATGGCTGCTTTTGTCATCTCTCCACTGTTGAAGACTAACATTACATCCAGTTCACTGAGATTGATTCCCCAATTTTCTAAGGCTTCTTCAAATCTTTGCTGGGTTCCAGAACCTGGTTCGCGCATCACCCAAGGGGTTTTAGTCAATTGGTTTAAGTCAATTTCTCCCCACTCGAACCAAGGGTGTTTTTGACCTACTACTATTTGTAAGCGATCGCTCCCTACTATTTCATACTCTAGAGTATTCTGGAGCGCCGGCTTGATATCTCCTTCTACCAAACCTAAATCAAACTGTCCTGTGGCTGTTCCTAGACAAATCTCTTCTGTGTTGGCAAGGCTACAGTTAATCTGAATACCAGGATATAAGCTCTTAAATTCACTAATTTTACTTGGTAGCCAGTAGTTACCAATGGTCAAACTCGATCCTAACTTCAATTCACCTCGTTGCAGATTGTTCAATTCTCGCAATCCCCTTTCAGTCAAGGAAACTTGATCGAGAATTTTCTGCGCTTCCACTTGCAGTAATTTACCCGCCTCAGCAATTTCGATATGGCGGCCAATGCGATGGAATAGTCTTACACCATATTCTTGCTCTAAGTTGTGGATTGCTGCGCTGACGGCAGGTTGTGTAATGTAAAGCTCCTCTGCTGCACGAGTAAAGTGTAAATGCTGCGCCACAGCCATAAAGATTTTTAGCTGCTCAAGCGTCATTCCTGCCATTTATGATATCCCTACAACTTGGTGTCAGAAGTTTAATCACTTTCATTTATCATTTTGACAAACAAAAGCATTTGATTCTATCGGTTAGTTTGACTAAAGTATAAACCAAGGCTTTCTACCTAGTCATTAGTCATTAGTCATTGGTCATTTGTCCTTTGTAAATAACCTATGCCCAATGCCCAAGCATCAAAATAAGGACTTCCAAACATGAGCGGTTTCGTAACTGCAATCACCACAGGGATAACTGCATTCACTGCCACCAACATCGATGATATTGTCATTCTGACATTGCTTTTTTCTCAAATAAATAAAACGTTCCGTAGTCGTCACATCCTTGCTGGTCAGTATCTCGGTTTTGCTGCATTGATCATTGCTAGCCTTCCCGGTTTCTTCGGTGGACTAATCATACCGCAGGACTGGATTAGACTACTTGGTTTAATGCCAATAATCATTGGTGTGAGCAGTTTACTAAAACGCGAAGAAGATTCACCAGAGGAAGTCGAAGCAGAAAGCGAGCCTGTCCTTCTATAGTTAAGAGTTTTTTCTCTGGGCAAACTTGCAATGTAGCTGCGATCGCCTTTGCTAATGGTAGTGATAATATCAGCGTCTACATGCCTCTGTTCGCCAATTCTGAATTAGATAGTCTGCTAGTGATCCTAAGTGTATTTTTTCGCTGGTTGGTGTATGGTGTTACACCGCTTACAAGTTAACCTACTTGCCTGCGATCGCAAACTTCTTAACCGAGAATGGCAATACTTTTGTCCCTTGTATCTTGATTGGTTTGGGTGTATTTATTGTCACCGAAAATGTTACCTGGACTCTTTTATCTGTTTTTAAACTATTGTTTTAAATTTCAATAGGTTAACAGCCAAAATTAGAGAAATAACCTGACTTGTACTGGTGAAAAATCTCTCTGATCCTTGGCTGTTTTTTTTAACCATTATTACTTACGATTGCTCTTAACCTTCAATTTGGAATTACGTTAGCGTAGCCCATTACAACTTACGAATTATTCTCTATCTGCATTAAAATAAACTTTGAAAAAAATGTACAATCATAATAAGCATATTTCAGTAGCGCAGCTATTGCGCTGGGTGCAAGTCATCTGGAAAGAGATTTCTTACTACCTCCGCATTTTTTTGATAAGAGCCGCTTTGGGGATAAGGGTGTTATTGATGCAGTTAAAATCGAAATCTACAGAAGAAGATAAAGCTCAAAAAAAGCCAGGACGACTCAATCCTTCTCGAATCCGAGATCACTTGGCAAATGAACGTACCTACCTGGCTTGGATGCGGACAGGGATCGCTTTATTAGGTTTTGGTGTTGTTATTGTGCGTTTGCGTGCCTTCCAAGTACCTTTAGTACCCCGTCCTGGCAACGGCTGGAAGTTAGGTTTAGTCTTTTCGCTAGTGGGTTTGATTACAGTGTGGCTCTCAACCAGTCACTATTTCGCTGTCCGCCGTGATATCGAAGAAGATACTTATGAACCGACAGACAGATGGGTATTGCTGTTCAGTCTTGCCATAATGATTCTCGGCACTGGAGTAATCTATTTTGTTTTTACAACTTCTTTAGATCCATCAAGTCTACTTATCCCTGAGTGATGAGTGCTGAGTAAAAAGAAGAGTACTTAGTACTTTCGCACTCAGTTTTTTCAAAATCGCACCTTATACAATTGGAATAATTCTCCTGATTTTTTGGTTACTACTTTAGCACCAGCCCCCTTAATGGTTTTTTCCCACTCAGTTACAGGCTCTAGAAACACCTCAGCCCCCAAATAGGTTTCTAGAACTGCCCAATCTTCTGCTAGAGGCTGTTCTGGGTTGAGGATGTCGAATACAAAATGTCCGCCTGGTTTTAAGACTCGCTTAACTTCTGCGAGGACTGCATTCCAGTATTCCAGGGGAAAATAACAACTAAATCCTGTGGCGATCGCAAGATCAAACTGCTCTGGTGAATAGTTTAACTGATGGGCTGCTCCTAACTCAACACCTTTGAACAGCTTAGAATTCAACTGTGGGCCACGAGAATTAAGGGTATCGCGTGCCACATTACTAATTTCTTGCCCATGAAAAAATGCTTGCCAATCCCGCCAAGGATAGATTAAAAAGCTGATCCCACAGCCAATATCTATACAATGCTGGTTTTTTTGAGGTTGAGCAATTTCCCAGAAAGGGGAAGCAATTCTTCCTGCAAAACTGCCTCCAATCCACTCACGGAATATCGGCATCGCCTGGACTTCCGCCGGGAGTTCAAAGGTTTCACGTTGATACTCTCGGTTAAAGCGATAAGCTATTTGCCCTAACCTTTCGTCCCAATTACTTGATTTGGGTGAACTAAAGAGATTTTGAAACTGCGAATCGGACTTTTTAGACATTAGGTTTTTGCTACTCTATTCTAAAAATTGTAGTCAAATTCGTTTTGCGATGTCTGTTGGTAAGTCAAGAGACGCGATGAATCGCCGTCTCTACAATAATCAGTCTTTTGTAGAGACGGCGATTTCTCGCGTCTTTGTGATGATTTATCGCGTCTTTACGCTCTAAAATTTCCATCAAAAAACATTAACCGAACCGTATTTTAATGGCAACTATTCAACTTTTTCATACCAGATACCTACTTTTTCAAAAGCACCATAAGCAAGCTTCAGAAAATTCACTACTCTCTGTTTCCCAATTATCCCAAATTCTTTATACTCTCTAGCTTCTGCAAAAGTCAGACGATTTTGATCGATTATGTTTCTTTCTCTGTATGCTAACTTCGGGAAATCTATAACTTTTATCTGATATTTACTTACTATGTTCTGAAAGTTGGAGTCTGACTCTAGATGCTCCCAATCATCACACAGCCCTAAATTCTTCACTAGAATATGAGGGATTTTCTCACCATAAGTATTCAATGATTGAGTAAACAGGTTGATGCTGTCGTATCCTCCTGTCGATACAAACCATTTGCAAAACGTAACTCCCTGAGAACTGCCTAGTTCAAGTAATTGGTTAGAGTCAATCCATCCTTGTACTGCTCTATGGGATTGTGCGGCTAAATTTACAATTACTGGCCTCTCTATAGCCCACTCAAATATTCTATCTGCCTTATTTGCTTGTCGTTCATTCTCACTGAACACGGCATACTTGCATATTTCCTTATATACCCCTGCCACATCTGGATTCGATCTATCTGTCTCCACTGGTACAAAGGGGATTTTCTTATCCAGACAATACTGAATCATTGTCCTGGCAAAAAGAGACTTTCCTACTCCACCTTTTTCACCATCCACAAAATGAATCGTCGGCATTCCAGCCACCTCTAATAGTTATTAAAGTCTGATACATCTTTCCCAAACAAAGAACTTTTTGGCGGTTGTCGCCTAGTTGTTTTGGTAGTTTTCTGAGACAGTATAACCTTTCTTTGCAGTGATAGTTCTTCTTGATTATTCTCTTGTAGCTTTTTTAGGCAAGTTAGAGTCCGTTGGAGCTTATCATTACATGACTTACATTCTTTACGACAAGAATTAGGAATTTTTAGAAGAAATTGCCAAGGGAAGTTGTTTAAAATAAGCCTGGAGTTACTTGTGGATCAACACTATGGCAGAAATTCAGTTGGCGATCGCGGGAGAAGATGCGATCGCAGCAACAGAGGCGCTTTTGGCAATTCCTGGTATATCTGGTAACTATGCAGTGAATTCAGATGCACCGGAAAGAGAAGGAGTAACCGCCACAGTTGCTACCATCGTAGGTATTGTTGGGGGTGCGATCGCCATTGCTGAACAAATCCGCAAGTGGTATCAAGAGTATAAAGCTAAACAGTCTGGTAAAAGAATTGAAAAGGTGTTGATTGTCGGGCGCAATGGTAGGCGACTTCTTTTAGAAGATGCAACCTTAGAAGAGATTCGCCAAATTTTAGAATCGTAGAGATGCCATTAATTACGTCTCCGAAATCGAGGGTGATAGACTTGGGGTAAATACTGAAGTCTCAAGATTCAAAGCGTGCAAACCCTCCACCTCGACCTCAAGCCAGTTGCCGAGAATTACGTAGAGTTACGTTACTTTGTTGATAATCCTAACCAGTATGAAAAGCGATCGCTCTGTTTAACAGAAATCGCCGACTTGATTAAGTTGGCCGAACGAGATTACTATGTTTCGAGTTTACCAGAGGATTATACGGTAACTGGGCGGCGGTTGTATAACTGGTTGGATGGGAGCGATCGCTGGCTGCAACCTTTGCTAGATAAGTATCGGCGTGAGGGAATTGTGTTAGCGATCGCTACATCTGAAAAACTCGCCCATCTGCCTTGGGAAGTGCTGCACGATGGCGTTAGCTTTTTGGTTGAGCGTGTCCCGGCTATTGTCCCGGTGCGGTGGGTGTCGGATAGCACGGTAAAAAAATTGACCATTGACGGGGAACCAGAAAATCGGGCGCTGCAAGTTTTGTTTATGGCGACTTCGCCTTTAGATGTCAAACCTGTGCTGGATTTTGAGCGGGAGGAAGCACGGATTTTGGAGGCGACAAAGCGGCAACCTTTAGCGTTGACGGTGGAAGAAAGCGGCTGTTTGTCGGAGTTGGGTTATTTAGTCGATGGTTACGACAGGGATTATTTTGATGTTTTGCACCTGACGGGTCATGCTACTTTACAAGATGGGCAACCCCGCTTTATTACAGAAACGGCAACAGGTGAAGCTTTCTATGCCAGTGCTGGGGATATCGCCCAAGAATTACAATTTCGATTGCCTAAACTGATTTTCCTCTCTGGTTGTCGCACTGGGCAAGCTGGCAATGGCGGTTCTGTGCCGTCAATGGCTGAAGAATTGCTGAAATCGGGTGCAAAAGCAGTTTTGGGTTGGGGTCAAAAGGTTTTAGATCCTGATGCTACAGCCGCCGCAGCCGCATTATATGAGGAATTATCAGCCGGAAAGCAAATCACCCAAGCTGTTGCTTGTACATATCAAACATTAATTAATAACAAAGCGCGGGATTGGCATTTATTGCGGCTTTATGCAGCAGGTAATTTACCAAGTTCATTAGTCACACCTTTGCGGACTCGTGGACGGAAACCAGCACCACCGCTTTCTGTTTCCACCCAGTTTTTAGATCCTGCGGGTAAGGTGAAAGTCCCGACGCGAGAGAGTTTTGTTGGTCGTCGCCGTCAATTGCAAAATTGTTTGCGAGTGCTGAGTCAATCAACCCATGAGGTTGGGGTGTTGATTCATGGCATGGGCGGTTTGGGTAAAAGTAGTTTAGCTGCTAGGCTTTGTGACAGACTGCCGAATTTTGAGCGTGTTGTCTGGGTAGGGCGAATCGATGAAGCTAGTTTGGTGAATCGCTTGGTGGAAAAGTTGGATGACAACGAACAACGCAAAAGCTTACAAAATTATGATGAAGAATTGAAGTTTCGGCTGCGGCGAGTTTTCCAGCAGTTGCATGAGCAAGGAAAGCCGTTTTTGTTGGTGCTGGATGACTTTGAAGTGAATTTAGAGACCTCTCCCCCAACCCCTCTCCGAGGCGGAGAGGGGAGTCAAGTTCCCCCATTCCCTCGTAGGGAAGGGGGGTTAGGGGGGTTAGGTCATTTGCGATCGGAAGCAGCAGAGGTAATGAAAGCTTTAGTTTGGGCAATTAGAGAAAATTCCACTTCTCACCGCATCATTATTACCTGCCGTTACGATTTTGAATTTACGCAGTTGCAGCATTTCTACAAGCAGCCGTTGGATGCACTGCAAGGTGCAGATTTGCGAAAAAAGTGTAATCTCCTCACAGCCTTTGGTGCAAAATCTCAGGTGGATGAGGCGTTAAAATCACAAGCGCAGAAGTTAGCGGATGGTAATCCCCGCTTGCTGGAATGGTTGGATAAGATTCTGCAAAATACAACTGTTGATGTGGCAGCAATTTTGAACCGGTTAGCAGCAGATCCGGTGGAGTTGCGAGAGCAAGTTTTGGCAGAGGCGCTGCTGGAACAGATGGATACAACCATGCGGGAGATGTTGTCACGGGGTTTGGTGTTTGAGTTGCCAGTACCAAGGGAAGCTTTAGCCGCAGTTTGTGATAGCATCGCCAATTTGGAACATTATATTAGTCGAGCAGTGGCGTTGGGACTGTTGGAAGTAAGCCATGATGAGGCGTTACGAGTGCCACGCATTTTGCCTGTGCAGTTACCCAAAGATGGGGAAGCTTTGTATAAGCAAGCGGCTGAGGTGTTGTATCGCCTTTGGTGGGAAGCTGCGGAAACTTCAAGTGAGGAACAACGGTTAGAAATTCATCGGCTGGCGTTACGGGGGAAGGTAGAAAAGATTGCTGTGGAATTTACTACGACTCTCACAAGACAATGGGTGAAACTTAGTCGATATCGGCAGACAGTTGATCTGTGCCGAAGCACCCTAAAAGTTTTTGAAGATTACAGCATACTGCATGAGCTAGCTATATCTGAGAGCAATCTAGGTGAAATTGATAAAGCACTAGAACACTATCAACAAATTCTCACCCTTTGTCCACCAGAAGACGAAATACAAAA
>NZ_JAYGHE010000046.1:0-10541 GCF_034931145.1 Nostoc sp. UHCC 0252
ACGGCTTGAAGCCGTGGGATTCTTATTTTGTTCAGTCAACTGTTTAAGTTGACACCAATGGGCACTGCCGTGCCCCTACACCGTCTAGTTTTGCGTCAGGACAAGGTATGAGTATTTCTTATCAATGAAGGCAGGAGACACGAGGAAAACTGCCTCCTGTCTCCTTCAATTGCACTTAATAACTCTTTAACATCGGTAATTAATCCCAACAATATTAACTATGTCCCACCTCCCCATTGCCCTGTTATCTTCGCTATCGTGGTTTTCACTAAGTATTTTTTCCTACTTTTAGGGTGGTTTTTAGTGGAACAAGTACCCTAAAATTACAAAAAATCCTGAAATCTATATAAATTAATGGTTTCATCTATCCACATCAGGCTACAACGCCTTAGAATGATTCATTGAAAAGTCGAGCCGATGGGATGTACAGCCGTTTTGAGTAAACATACTCCCAAAGGATGATTTTTGTATTCCCGCGAACAAAGATTTTAGTACAGATGTATTAGATACATCCGTAAAGAATCTCAAGTAAACCTTCAGGAGTTTGACATGAACAAAGGTGAATTAGTTGATGCCGTAGCTGAAAAAGCTAGTGTTACCAAGAAACAAGCGGATGCAGTCTTAACTGCCGCTTTGGAAACGATTATTGAAGCGGTTTCCTCTGGTGATAAGGTAACATTGGTGGGATTTGGCTCATTTGAATCACGGGAACGTAAAGCCCGCGAAGGTCGCAACCCGAAAACAAATGAAAAAATGGAAATTCCAGCTACGAGGGTTCCTGCTTTCTCCGCAGGAAAACTGTTTAGAGAGAAGGTAGCGCCCCCAAAAGCATAGATTCTGTCTTTGGGAACTTTTTTTTAATGCGGCAACCTGCACATGGGGGAAACTTAGCCTGGGCAGCAGCACTGGCTGGCTGTCCCCCTGACGCTATTCTGGATTTTTCTGCTAGCATCAGCCCGTTGGGGCCTCCAAACAGCGCGATCGCTGCTATACTGTCCCAGATTGGTAATCTTAAGCACTATCCAGACCCGAACTATAGTGAACTGAGACTAGCTCTCAGTCACTTCCATCAACTGCCGCCTGAGTGGATTCTGCCGGGTAACGGCTCCGCAGAATTACTCACTTTAGTAGGTAGGGAATTAGCCCAATTAGCCGCGACGATTTTAATCACTCCAGCCTTTGGTGACTACTACCGAACCTTGGCAGCATATAACGCTAATGTGCTGGAGTGTCCTTTGATTAGTTCTGAGCAACGAGTGCTGTTAGCAGAAGCGGGGCGTTTAGCCCGTGCTGAGTTACCAGTTGTACTCAGCACTCAGCACTCAGCACTCAGCACTCACTGGGGGCTATTGCTGAATAATCCCCACAACCCAACTGGAAAGATATTTTCACGGGACACTATTTTGCCCTACTTAGAGCAATTTGCTTTGGTTGTGGTGGATGAAGCATTTATGGATTTTGTGCCGCCCAATGAGGAACAAAGCCTAATTCCGGTGGTGCAAGAATATAGGAATTTAGTAATATTGCGATCGCTGACCAAATTTTACAGTCTTCCAGGATTGCGATTAGGATATGCGATCGCACACCCTGACTGTCTAGCTAAATGGCAGCTATGGCGCGACCCCTGGCCCGTAAACACCCTAGCGGCGGCGGCGGCAATTGCAGCCCTCCAAGATACGGAGTTTCAGCAGCAAACCTGGGCATGGCTACCACCTGCACGAAACCAACTCTTCCAGGGTTTGGCTGAAATACCAGGATTGCAACCCCAAGCAAGTGCTGCTAACTTTTTATTAGTTGAGTCCCAAGAGTCGACTTTGCAGTTACAGCAAAAATTACTCAAGCATCACCAGATTTTAATCCGCGATTGCCTTAGTTTTAAAGAACTAGGCGATCGCTTTTTCCGGGTTGCTGTACGTGAAGAGTCCGATAACCAACGCTTACTAACAGCGTTAAAAGAGAGTTAGGAGTTATAAGTTATAAGTTAGGAGTTATAAATTGAAGAAGGGTTTTAATTCCTAATTCCTAACTCCTAACTCCTAACTCCTAACTCCTAATTCCTAACTCTTAATTCTTAACTCCTAACTCCTAACTTTAAATTCGCGTGACCGTTGACTACGATGTTGTAATTATTGGCGGCAGTCTTGCCGGATACTATGCTGCCCTTGCTGCAACCCAACTACATGCTACAGTTGCCCTGGTGGAACCGAAAGTAGACTACGGGTTTACTGATCACCATGCTCTTACCGAAATCGGTAAACTGGCGCAGAAGTTGAATGATGCCGCTAGTTTTGGTATTCATGCCACACACACTGATACCTCAGAAGAATGCCACATATCTATGGCATGGCAGGAAGCGATGCTGTATGCTCAATGCGTCGCCTCAAATCTCAAAGAACAGCACTCTCCTGCCATCCTAGCTGCGCTGGGGGTAGATATTATCGTTGGCAGTGGTCAATTTCAATCTTCACCCCAACTAGCTTTTGCCGTTAATAATCGCCTACTACGCGCCCGTACCTATTTGCTGGCCAGTGGTTCGCGTCCAGAAATTCCAGAGATTGAAGGATTACAAACCACTGGCTACCTAACCCTATCTAATATTTGGCAATCCTTACAGGGAGCAATATTACGCAAAAATTGGGTAATTATTGGCGGGATTCCCCAAAGTATTGAAATCGCTCAAACTTTAGCGCGGTTTGGTTGCAGTGTGACACTGATAGTCAAGCATCCATATCTTCTACCCACTATTGACCCTGAAATAGCCATATTGCTTCAGGCACAGTTGGAAGTCGAAGGTGTGCGCGTCTTTACTGATACACCAGTAACTCAGGTGAGGCTAATTGAAGATAAAAAGTGGATTCAAGCGGGAGATAAAGCCATTGAAACTGATGAAATTTTAGTGGCTACTGGACAGCAGCCGAATTTTGAATCCCTAAATTTGGCAACAGTAGGTGTGAAATGGCATCGGCGTAGTTTAGTAGTGAATGATAAACTACAAACTACTAACCACCGGATTTACGCCTGTGGTGCTGTCATTGGTGGTTATGATTTTCCAAATATCGCTAATTATGAAGCAAAAATTGCCTTAAACAATGCACTTTTTTTCCCCAGGTTACGAGTAAATTATCGCTCCATTCCTTGGGCAATGTTTTCTGTGCCGATGGTGGCGCAAGTGGGTTTGACAGAGGCGCAAGCAAAACGCCTATTTAGTCGAGATGAAGTTTTAGTTTTGCGACAATATTTTAAAACAGTGGCAGCAGCCCAAATCCGGGATGAAACTACTGGTATATGTAAATTAATTGTGCTACGCAACGGCGAAATTTTGGGAGCTGCGATATTGGGGGCAGAAGCTGGAGAATTAATTAATTTGATTGCCTTAGCAATGTTTCAAAAAATTAAAGTCAAAGATTTAGCAAATCTATCTCCTGTTTATCCCAGTTTCTCAGAGATATTGGAACAAACTGCAAGGGAATGGAGTAAGCAGAATTTAAATAGCAATATTGCTTTGCAAGAGTTTTTAGAAGGCTTCTTCCATTTCCGGCGCAATTGGAATTTGTGAATTATATCATGTTCGACTTAATGCTTATGTCATTGCGAGCGAAGCGCGGCAATCCCAAACTTTTGCGATTGCTTCATTTCACTTCGTTGCATTCGCAATGACATATTATAAGTGATTTGCCGAACATGATATTATACCAATTCAAGTAATCTTTGCGATACATTAATTATTCGTAAGGGCACAACATTGTTGTGCCCCTACCCATCTGTCCCATTCTTTTTTCAAATTGGTATGAGGCGAAATTTTTAGTGATCAATATAATTTGGAACTTTCATTCCCAACTCCTAGTTTTTTCACTCTTGTTCACCTTTTTCCTGAAGGAGCGATCGCCAATCTTCAATCGCCTTTTCTGTCCACAACCAATTTTTAGCTAATCTATCTACCTGGAAATTGACTGGATCGGACTTGAGAACCATTTGCCGCAACTTAATCGCTTCATTAAGATACTGTGTCTGCTTACCATTAGATTGACTACGTGCAGATTTATACAGTCCAAGAGCTAACCCAGCATAAGAAGTTAAAGCATCTTCAGGTGCTGTCTTTGAATCTGGGTTTTGTTCTTTGAGAGTTAAATTCAAAGCCTTGAACCAAGAGTCATTGGCTCGGTTCAGATTGCCTTCTGCGTAGTAGGCAAATCCTAAAGCGTTATTATACAAAGGTAATTCTGGTTGAGCTTTTGCAGCAGTTTCCCAGTAACGGCGGGTATCATCAACGCTATAGTTACTGTCTCCAGTTTGGATTGACTGCCAAGCTAATCGCCCCTTATAAAAGTTTACAGATGGATCGTCAACTTGCTCACTTGGAACCAGTTTAAGAGCAGTTTCCGCCGCAGCTAGTGCGCCACGGTTGAGTAGTTCTTCTACAGCCAATAACCCACTTTGTAAGTCGCCCTGGCTCAATTTTTCTGTAGCAGTCGCGGTGACAATTCCAGTGGCTGCTATCTGTAAGTCGATATTTTGCTGCTTTTGAATGGGTAAAGATTCAGAGGAAATTGCTGGGATCTTAGGTAAATTTACTTGCTGGGAGCGATTTTGCCACCACCAGTTTAAAGCGATCGCAGCAACTAACGCACTAATTCCCACAATTCCTACAATTGGCCATAGTTTGCGGCGTTGGGTACGAGGTCTTGATGAAAGTGGTTGCGATGCCTGGGTTGGGCTATGCCTACGCGAAAGATCAGAATTTTCTAAATTTCCTTCAAATTTCCCAGTAATTGGAGGTGGCGGTGCTGGAACTTCTCCCCACAAATCTCCTTCCTCTCCCAGAGAAGTCATTTCTTCTGAAACCTGACTTTGCTGAAAGTTATTTTCTGGAATTTGTTGATCTAGTTCAGGTGGAAGTTTTTGGTTATCTAGCTGACGAAATAAATCTGAAACTATAGCCGAATCTTCTTCATAACTTGGGTCATCATACTCAATTTCATCTACAAGATCGCCCCAAGTATCCTCACCTAGCCAGTCCAATCCAGAATCACGCGCCAAACCAGAAGGAATCATTTCTTCCATCCCTAAAGGCATGTCGCTATCATCTGCCATAGCAGAGTACATCGCGGAAGTTATTCCTAAAGGCGAAATATACTGATTCCGTGATTCTGCATCGGATAACTCAGTTTCTTCACTGAGAAAACCGTCAAATTCTGGTTGGAGATATAAAATCGGTAATGCCCAGTACGTCTGGTGAGAACCATAGGCAGAAATTAATCCTTGGCGCACCCGACTAACACACAAATCTACCGGATATCCTTGGCTCAAGTTGCGGTAAAACAATTGTGTGAGCGTCAATGCCACTTCATCAGGAATCCGTTCTGACATAGCCAAAACGCTTCTAATTCCGCGTTTTACCAGGCTTTCTGCCAAGTTACGTTCACCAGTATCTCCAGAGGCATCAGATGTAGCTGTGTACGCCCCCAAGCAGGAATTAAACACTGCCATTTGAATATTATTGTTGACGAGCAAACCTGCTAGATCGTCTCCACTTAAGATTTCTGTTAAGCCAGTTCTGCGGCTAACAAGATAAATTTCTCCACCATTACCGCCTAAGTTACTATGACCGGAGTAGTGAAGAACGTGGTATCTACCTTGTTCTAAAGCTTGGGTTAATTCTTCTCGTCCTGGTTGGTCTAATACAGTGAGTTCAATTTCTGGGAAATGATTGTTACCTTCAGCCAGTCGTGATGTTTGACGGTGAAGTTCTGCTTGTAGTTTAATCGCTTCCTGCTTCTGTAAGTCAAGACGGACTTGATCTGAGGGCGAAGCTATTACCATCAATACTTTCACGCTACCCTGTTCTCGTGGTGTGAAAGTATTGCGCCGCAAAGGAGAACCCCCCGAAATGCCACTTTGGAAGCGAGAAAAAGCCACATAAGGGCCAGTAGCTAGAGGGCGATCGCCTGCGTGCATGACTTCCCAAGGTAGACGAGCTAACCTCGTGTCTTTTAGCCCCAAACGCAAGCGTAGTACTTGTTGGTGGTTCTGGGCAATCCCTTGGGCAGTAATCCAACTATCTCTGAGAGTGCCTTGAAATAGGGCGTTATAAAATAGTTGACCCAAGGCCACCAAGTTAACAGAGTTTCTGGCGATATTGCTTTCATGCCCACCAGAAGTAAATGGATCTCCCTGCAAGACTGACTTCAAGGGGTCATTCATCAAATGCCCAGCAGCCATCAACCAATCAGCTACAGGCCAAGTCACCAATTCTTCTGCCAATGGTACCCCAGGCGCGACTTGTTCCGTCCGCACCAAGTAGTCATTTTGCCCTACAGGAGTTACCGAAATGTGGAATTCCTGGGTCACAGTTTCTCTTGTCCGCCTCCTAAATCTGGTTTGAAACACGAAAGTTTCAAGTCGATTTGCTCCCTTTGATAACTTAGATGCATCCCACCCCTGAATGTTTCTGATTCGGTGTTGTTTTGCTTTTCCTGGCTTTACAACTTTATCCGGATCGGATTACTTGGATCTAGAACACTTAATTGGTAGATGCACCTTGATCTTCAACTCCCCTAGTTGGCTAACACCCACTGGGGGTTTTTTTATTTTGGCCAACAACAGCAACTTTTGATGCAGATATTCTCTACCAGAAAATAGTTCTTAATCCTAGAATACTTGATTAATCCTATAGATGTACCTTGATTTTTGACGTATCGCGGAAGTCTTAGGTATATGTTGCAAGAAAAAAAATTGGGTCTTGAGAATCAGGATTTCTGCCCTTGGAGTGAATGTCAGACCAACGGGGCTATGGAATTCTGGAAGTTATTCCCGATGAATTGGCAAAGCTACTTGTTTTTGGCATATCTTGCAAATTTATCCGGAGTATGGTGGTTAAGTCTAGAACATTTAATTGGTAGATGCACCCTGATAACTAGCTCCCCTGGTTGGCTAACACCCACTGGGGGTTTTTTTATGAAGGAAGTAAGCAGTAATTATTTCTGATATCATGTCCGGCTACACAATTGTCATTGCGAACGTTCCACTTTGTTGCACTGGCAATGACATATCAAAAGTAATTTGCCCGAACATGATATGATGCATCAAAGTTTTAAGGCAGCGCACTGGTTATTTAATCAGTAAATATTAGTAAATGCACCCTGATAACTAGCTCCGTTAGCTGGCTAACACTCACTGGGGCTTTTTTCTCTGGTAAATGCTAATTTATCCGGTAGATTGCTCTTTAAGAGTCTCTGGCTTTTAATCCTCATGGAGGCTACCACCTTCCGAATTCGTGCTAGTAGCCTAATAAGGATCATTTACAGATAGAACTTGGAAACAAGATTCTTAAGAATTTGAACTTAAGTTGCACCGATGTCTGATAACTAACCCCTCTGGTTGCCTAATAAGTGCTGAGGCTTTTTTTTGGTGAGCAAACAGCAATAACTTCAACCTCTTGCTAATTTATCCGGTAGTTACCCATTCGCTTTAGAAAAGATGATTGGTAGATGCACCCTGATAACTCACTCCCCTGGCTGGCTAACACCCACTGGGGGTTTTTTTGTAGTTGCGTAGGCTTACCCCTTCGTAGAAATTGCTATCAACCTGATTTTTACAATTTTTCCCGGAAGATAGTGGCTGCCCCTAGAAGACATTAATGGTAGATGCACCCTGATAACTAACTCCCCTAGTAGACTAACATCGGCTGGGGGTTTTTTATTTTAAATAATAACTGACTTTTTTGCAAATTTGTCCTGAGCATGGGGTTTGAACTAAGAACACTTAATTGGTAGATGCACCCTGATAACTAACTCCCCTGGTTGGCTAACGCTCACTGGGGGTTTTTTTTGTTTATCGCCATAACATTCTCTGCTCACTCAATCCCTGATTCGCTTTCTTTTTATTGTGGGCTAGAGATGCCACATCAAAATGATCGCTATGATATCTAATTCACATTCTTAATGTTTTTTCTATATTGTAGGGGGCAGAAGGCAGGACAATAGGGTTTGGTTAAGGCAGGAGACGCGATAAATCGCCGTCTCTACAAAGTACTGATTATTGTAAAAATGGCGATTTATCGCGTGTCATCAAAAAACCTTATCCGAATCCCTGTAAGGTTAAACTTTCACCGCAGCAACACTTGGTAAAGTTACTTTTAACCGCTTAAACATTGCTTCTCGTGCTTGTACAGCAAGATTATCATTTAGAGGTGGCAATACGATCGCTTCCCCGTACTTGAGCCGCAGCGCTGTTTGAATTAACCAATCGGCGACGAAAGGATTTTTTGGTAACAAAGGGCCGTGAGAATAAGTAGCGATCGCATTCTGATAAAATGCTCCTTCTGTCCCATCCTCTCCATTATTTCCCAAACCGTATACCACGCGCCCCAATGCTTCAACTTTCCCCAACTTGGTACGTCCGCCGTGATTTTCAAAGCCTACCAAATATGGCGTGCTACCCGTCATCTCTTTTAAATCTTGCGCTAAACGTGAAGCTGTCACTTCAATTACCAAGTTCCCAATACAGCGCTTAGTATTTTCGCCAGGATGCACGGAAACTAAATCAAGTATTCCTAAACCATCAATCCGTTGTCCTAATCCTGGTTCATAATAATGTCCCAGTAATTGGGGTGAACCACAGGTAAAGACACCTGGGGTTCCATTTTCAATTTTTTCGCGCATTGCATCAGCTTTCGCGCCTTGCAAATCACGCATGACGATTTCTTGCTGACGATCTTGTGCGCCACCACCAACTATGACATCGACAGTTTTAATATCTGCGGCTGTGGAATTTTGATCTAGGGGTAACACTTTAACATCGTATCCCCGCCATTGAGCGCGACGTTCTATAGTAATTACATTACCGCGATCGCCATAAGTACTCATCAGCGTCGGATAAAGCCAACCTATTGTTAATTCCAAATTTTGAGAACTCATATTCGTAATTCGTAATTCGTAATTCGTAATTTGATTGGGTGGTGGGAACTGAGGAATGAGAAAAATTTCTCTAATTCCCACTGTCCAATTTAAAGAATTTTACGACCGGTAAGAACTTCTCGCACTTCTAGCATGGCTGAGTAGGTGGGTAGAATGTGCAGAGTTTCATTCTCTGGTGTATGCTCTAATGCGGTAGCGATCGCTTGTCGCAAATCTTCTTCGACAATTAAATTTATGCTGCTCTCAGGGGACTTTTGGCTGTAACGTAGACGTAGTGCCATATCATAGACGCGATCGCCACTCACTACTAAAGTCCCGCCGCGTTCGACTAATTTCTCGGTATCTACGTCCCAAATCCAGGATACATCAGTGCCATCTGGCGTGCGATCATTTAATACCAGCAGTGTGGTTTTATCTGTGCTTTGAGTAACTACACGAATGGTTTCATTCGTTCCTACAGGATTTTTTGATAACAATATCCGCACGCGTTTACCGTTAATAACTAAATCTTCAGCACGACCAAAGGCAGCTTGAAAGGTGTTAATAGTATCTCTGATTGTTACTTGATCAACTCCTAACTCAATAGCGGCAGTAGCAGCAGCTAAAGTATTGTATTTGTTGTACAAACCAACTAAAATTTGCGACCATTCACTACTTTCTAAAGTCGGTTTACTTTTACTGAAACCACACTTAGGACAAGTAAAATCTCCCAAATGAGACAAATAAACACCCTTGTAATCTAGAGAATGTCCGCATTTGGGACAATAGATAGAATCGACTGCGTGAGGAATAGCTTCTAAATAATTTTCTGGTTCATTTAAGCCAAAGAATAACACCCGTTGCGGTAACTGCTGACCGAGGCTAGATAAAGTTGGGTCGTCAGCGTTGGGAATTACCACTGTTTCTGCTGGTAGGGTGGAAATAACTTTTGTCCAACGCTTACTAATTGTATCGACTTCGCCGTATCTATCAAGCTGGTCGCGGAACAAGTTTAAACAGAGAATAATTCGCGGCTGGAGTGGTGTTAATACTTTCGGTACAATATTTTCGTCAACTTCCAAAATGGCGTAATCAGTATTTAGCGTCCCTAGTAAGTTGGTACTTTCTAACAGCGCCGTCATCAAGCCATTTTCTAGATTTGCACCTGTAGAATTATGAGTTACGCGAAAACCCTTGCGTTCTAGGATTGTGCATAAAAGCAGGGCTGTAGTGGTTTTGCCGTTAGTACCAGCAATTAAAATCACTCCGTTTTTAACTTGCTGACTCAATAATTCTAAAATTCGGGGTTCAATGCGACGAGCAATTGAGCCTGGTAATACACTAGCAGCACCCAGACGGAGCGATCGCACTATAAACGTCACACTTTTTGCCACTGACACCGCGAAACCCAATCGCAGTCTATCTATGAATTGAATTTTGTTTCCCACATCTGTACCCTAGTCTTCTGGCGTTGCTAATTGAAAGTATTTAATTGCAAATTTAATATGCGTGAGTTTAGCGAATCCTGACTGAAAAAGCCAGCCTCTTGATTTTGAGATAGGGGGCAGGGGAGGCAGGGGAGGCAGGGGAAAAAGATATATTTTGGAATGCAACAATGAGTCTTTGATACTCGTGAATGAGTCTTTA